>NZ_JBEZJZ010000177.1:0-11122 GCF_040651455.1 Streptomyces sp. NPDC048483 | reverse complement strand
CAGGGACGAGATCATCAACCACCCACCAGACCCTGCCCGATGACACCGCCAACTCCCAGCCGCCGCACCGAACTCATTCTGAAATGATCAGTTAGCGGCTTCTGCGGCCCGCCGCCGAGAGATGTTCTCCGAGGCCGCTCGGAGACCGTGGCCCGCTCAGAAGTCGTAGCAGACGTAGGCGCCCTCGGGCCCGCGAACGATCCGGTCCGAGCCCCAGCAGTGGAGCATCGGCCCAACGCGGTACAGGGCGGCGCCACCGGCCAGTAGGACAAGGACGGCGAGCACGGCGGTCACGATCCGCATGGCCGTCATCCGCCGTACGAGCCACCAAGCCCCGGCGACCGCAACCGTCCCCAGCCCCAGCATGACGGCCGATATCGGGCCGGTGTTGTGCTGTATCCCGGGAAAGCGGTCCGGGTGCGTGGCGTGTTGGACGGCGGCGAAGGCGAAGAAGAACAGCAGTAGCCCCAGCAGCAACAGTCCGACGGAGCCGACCCCGCGGCCGACGGCCCGGCCCCGGCTCCGTGGGCCTCCGGGCGCCTCGGCGTCGTCCGCGCGCACGAGCCGCCGGTCGAGGACCGCCCGGAGCCGGTCCACCTCCTCCGGGTCCGCCACGGCCTGCTTGGGCAGGACGCCGAAGCCGACGGCGGACTTGTCGGCGCTGAGAAGTACGAACAGCTCCGGTGTCTCGGCATAGCGCGAGTAGAGGTGCCAGTCGTGGCTGGCCGAGCTGTGCGCGGTGGTGAGCCGGACCCCGGTGTCGTCGATGGTCCCGCAGATGTCTCCCTGCCGTTCGGCGAGCCGGTGGAGGCGGCGTGCCTGCAACCACGGCACCGCAGTCATGAAGGCGACGAAGACCACCACCCCCGCATACAGCGGCCAGGGTGTGTCCCGGTGGCCGGAGCCGGCCGCCGACAGCAGGGCGCCGACGGTCGTGACCGCCACCGTCCACACCAGCACCCCACGCTGAAAGCGTCCCGCGCCGGTGCTCCTCGCGCGTGCCCGCAGCGCGGACGCCAATTCGCCGACGGACAGCCGGTAGGCCAGCTCCACCGGTCTCTCGGCGACCGCGTCCGTTTCCCTGCCCTCGGCCATGTACCCTCCCCGGTTCGGTGATCAACCGGATCGTAGAGGCTTCCTCAGCCGCTCCGGCGAACTGGCGGCGGTCGGCACCATACGTCTTCGAGGTCACGTAATGTTCGGAGTGCCGCGGTGGACGGTGTACGGGCACCTCGACAAGACCAAGACCTCCCCAGTAAGCCCAATAGGACTCCGGGGCCGAATTGGCGGGGCCAGGTCAAGATCGGCCCCTGGGCAGGCCACCCCGGAAATGCGATGGTGCTGGGGCATCACCGTTCGTAGGGTGCCTGCCATGACCACCAGGCTCGCCACCCCGCTCCCTCGCCCCGTACGTGGAGTAAAGGTGCACTCCCGGATGACGTCTGGCGCGTGTGTACCAACGTTCGGAAGGGTGGAGCTGGACTTCGAGCCGGTACCTTCCGGGACCGCACCCTCCGTCGAGTTTGCTTGCTCCACTCAGCCTGAACCGGCGCCGGAGTACGAGAAGATTCTCGCCCACGGCATCATGCAGGAACTGGCTGCGGCAGATACCGACGCCCCCGACGCACGCCGAGGAGCGCCGGTCAGCGCCCGGGTTATTGTGCGTGCCCTGTGCTGGAACTACACCGAAACTTGCGAGATGGTCTTCATTCGCCTGGGCGCCCTTGCTGTACGAGAGGCACTGTCCTGTATAGAAGACGACCGTGAGCCGCAGCTGATCGAGACAAGGGTCAGGTTGTTGTTCTGACGTCTGCTCGTCCGACGACTTGCTTCTGGCTCCGTTCACGTCCAACCCCTGTGGAGCTACACCGCTGCCCCGGGGTGCAAGGTGAGCTCGCCCTGGGCCGGCCCGAGCCGCAGGTGGTACGTGACGGTGCAGTCGTCTGACCGTCATTGCTCAGTGCCTCCACTGGAAAAGCGGGGGCTGAGGAACAACTCTGCCGGGACTCCAGCGCTCCTACTACGAGGTCCCCGTGGGCAAGCGCCCGGAGTTCCTCCAGCCCCGGTAACCGGCCACGGCCACCTTGGCGAAGACGGCTGCGAAGGTGAGCGGGATCAGCGGGGTGAGCACGCGGCCCAGCCGGTTCCAGCCGCCCTGATCCACCGGCATCCATGGCCCCCACGGCCCCTTGCGGAGATCCGCCCGCACGGACGTAGGTTCGCCGCACCACGGATCCCGTCGGCCGATGCGTACAACCGATCCGCTGTCGTCCATGCCGGATCGCACGGCCGCCAGGAGACGGCAGTCAGGGGGTCGGCGGAGTCGGTTCTCGCCGAGACACACCGTTCACGACATCCCTACATCAGGCGCGGCCAGGAGGCGTGTAGGTGATGCCGACGTCTCCGGCGGAGGTCGCAGCGAGGGCCACGACCTTCCAGACCGCTGCGGGAACGCCAACCCGGGGGCCGTCGCAGGCGTCGTTGAGGAGATCCACGGTCAATCCCACGGACTTGCCGTCCGGACCCTTGGCCGAGAACTTGACCTCCCGCGCTGCCCACGGGTTCGCGTGGACAGAGGCGAACTGCACCAGGGCGTGGTACGCCGCGAAGTCCTTGCTGTTCCGGGTGAGAGTGAGAGTGCCCGGCCGAAGGTCTATGCCGATGTGGACCCGGGTGTCTTCCTGCACGATGACGGGTTCGCCGGTGGCGCTCAGGTCCACGCTGCTCTCCAAGGGGGTGGAGGTGGGAGTTCAGCTGCTCAGCATGGCAGCTGACTGCCTGTCGGGAGAGGACATCCATTAACCGATGGCACCCTCAAGTGATCAACGCACCACCCACGGATGATCATGTTGTCGTGGAGGCACAGGTGCGGGACTACGGGGTTTCGCCGGCTCAACAGGATGAGATCTGGAGACGCTGGCGCGAGGGGCAATCGTTCCGCTTGAGGGGGCGGGCACTCGGGGCACCGATGCACCATGTCCGCCGGTTCCTGTACCAGAGCGGTGGTGTCCGCCTGGCTCCGCAGCAGCGGTCAGAGCGGCATCTGACCAGCAGTGAACGTGAGGAGATATCCCGGGGCATTGCGGCCGGCGAGTCCGCCCGGCAGCTGGCCCGACGACTGGGCAGATCGGCTTCAACCATCTCCCGCGAGATTCCCGCAACGGCCGCCGGCACCACTATCGCGCCGCGTCCGCCGATGTGGCCGCCTACGAGCGGGGGCGCCGTCCCCAGCAGGTCAAGCTCGCCCAACGGCCCACTCTGCGCGCGATGGTGGAGGCAAAGCTCGCCCTGTGCTGGTCGCCCGAACAGATAGCGGGCTGGCTGCGACGTCAGTTCCCCGGCGACGCCGCGATGCAGATCTCTCACGAGGCGATCTACCTCTCGCTCTACGATCCGCGCCGCCGCCAGGCAATTGATCGCAGCCTCACTCAAAAGCTGCGGTCCGCACGGCCCATGCGTCGCCCGAAGGTCGCCCGCCGACCCACTGGGCGGGGCGTCATCCGCGGCATGGTGTCCATCAGCGCGCGTCCCGCCGAGGTCGAGGACCGCAAGGTTCCCGGCCACTGGGAAGGCGACTTGGTGATGGGCACACGGCCCTCGGCGGTCGCCACCCTCGTCGAGCGCACCAGCCGCTACATGGCCATCGTCGCCTTGCCGGACGGCATCAAGGCCGAGCAGGTCGCCCCGCACCTCACCCGAAGCCTCCCAACACCCGCTCTGTGGTCTTGATCGCGGAAGCGGTGAAGAAGCCGCAGAAGGGCTCGGGCTGCCGCCTGACCGGCGGCACCTGGCACTCGGCCTACGACGGCAAGACTCTCACCAACGCACGCCAGCTCGACATTGACCAAGTCGTCCCCCTCGCCGAGGCCTGGGACTCCGGCGCCTCGAAGTGGACCGCCGACCGTCGCGAGGCTTACGCCAACGCTATCTCTGGTCGGCCCGGGCTGCGAGGCATGTGAGTCAAGTAGGGCGTCAAGAACGTGCCTTACGAGTATTCAAGGTTGTTTCAGGCATGTTGGTGATGTTGCGATGGGATGATCTGGTCCGCTGTCCCGGCGCCGGTCGCCGCGCTGTCCTCAGCTCAATGGTGTCTGTGAACGCTGGCAGGTTCACTCCAGGTCCTCCCATGGCCCACGAGGTGACGGCACTCCCATCGGGCTCCCGCCCGAATCGGAACTGCTCCGGGTGGCCGCTCATCTCACTGAAGAGAGCGAAGTACCCCGCCAACCGCACCGCCTGACCAAACGCTCCCTCCCCGCCGCCACCCCCCTGCACAATGGCCCACGGACCCGACAGAAAGGCACCACCCCGTGGACCTCACCGGCATGTTCGGCGAAGGCTGGGCCATCACCCTCGCCCACCACCGCCTGGGCACCGCCCTCCACCACATGGGAGTCCCCGACCCCCGCACCCTCCCCGACGCCTTCAACCAAGCCGCCTACCACGCCCAAAACGGCGACCTCGACGACGGCGTCCTCCTCCTGGGCCGCACCCTCCCCGACGGCTGGAGCCTCATCCTCGAACTCGACGGCCGCACCGGATGGACCGGCATCGCCTCAGAAGTCCTCACCGGCCTCTCCGCCGACGGCAACACCGCCTTCACTGCCTGCCGCACCCCCGACGACCTCGACATGTACATCGCCCACGACGGAGCCGAGATTGCCGAACTCGACCTCGTATCCGCCGCCTTCCCCCAGGGCGCCGACACCACCCACCCCCTCATCGCGGCCCTGACCGCCGTCGGCTTCGATGCCTCAGACGACCTCACCCCCACCGGCGAAGCCGCCGAAGACCACGACGACATGGGCCTCGCCCTCGCCATCCGCGCCCTTACCGGCCTCAACCTCACCACCCACGACCTCACACCACCCTTCATCGGCGGCTTCACCCACATCAGGCCCTGACCCGGGCCGAAAACCTGCTTGTCATGCACACGCACAGACGGCAAGGTCGAGCGCTGTTCGCCGAAAGCCCGGGGCCGCACGGGGGGAGAAAAGCAGGCCCGACCGGACCCCGGCCAACAGCAAGGGGGAAGACCGCCACATGAGGTGGAGAGCCAAAACACGCACCAAAACCCTGATTGCCGCCGCCCTCGCCTTCGCCATCGGCGCCCCGGCAACCGCCGCGGCCGTCCCCGAGGACCAGGCGCCGGCCAAGCGCACACCGGCCCAGATCATGAACACCAAGACCGTCACCCACGACGGCCAGACCTACCGCACCGGCGACATCGGCCTGACCAAGAAGACCCTCGCCGACCTGCGCGCCAAGGGCAAGAAAGCCCGCGTCCAGGGCCTGAAGTCCCTGCCCACAACCGACAGCGCACCCACCCCCACCAAGCCCCTCAAGCGCCTCCAGCCGGACGCCAAGCCCCTCACCGTCAACCAGGGCTACGGGCAGTCCAGGAAGGAGGCCGCCGCCCCGGCCGGTGATACCGCCCCGGCCACGGCCGGGGCCCCCGCCACCACATCCGACTCACCCAACAACCACCAGGGCTGGGATCCCATCGGCACCCGCCCGCCCGCCGACCGGCTCGAGGCCTGCCTCAAGCCGGTGAAGTTCAACAGCTACCGCACCTACAACCGCTTCACCCACTGCGGCTACTACGGCCTGGCCCTGCGCTACTGGGAAGTCGACTCCAACGGCGTCCCCGTCGAACTGGAGGGCACCACCTACATCAAGGTCAAGGTCTTCGGCCAGGGCGACCCCAAGCAGCGCCGCACCCGCATCTTCTCCACCGTGGACAAGGGCTCCATCGACTACGAGTGGGGCCTCATCGACGACTGGTGGACCGCACCCGGCATCCCCTTCACCCTCGAAGGCGTCTGCAACCAGCCCGCCTCCGTGTGCAACTCCAGCCCCGGCGGCTACAGCGCACCGGCCGCCTCGTGGGACAACAACCCCTCCTGGGTCCACTGGGACATCCACAACTTCGAGAACGGCACCCAGGGCCGCGACAAGATCTCCTTCAACCGCTGGCACGTGCGCGCCTACACCGACCAGCCCGCCGACGGATACAAGACCGTCGAACCGGCCGACATCCCCAGCCGCCTCCAGCGCTGCGACTCGGCCGACTACATGGTCGACCGCAACAAGAAGTACCCCAAGGCCTGCATCTTCCCCGAAGCCGTCCCGTTCCTGACCTACACCCTCGGCTCGGACCATGACGAGATCGCCCGCCATCTGCGCGCCGCCTTCAACAACCCCAACAACACCTACCCGCTGCCCGCGGCGCCGGGCGAGCCGCCGAAGACGAAGAAGATCCCGGGCCGGTACACCGGCACCGCATCCTCCCCGGGTCTGCACCGCATCACCGAGAAGCTGCACGAGGAGACCTACAAGGACAACCGCCGGCACAAGGACGGCGCCTGCTTCTACAAGGGCCGCTACAAGGACCTGTACAAGGACACCGGCCTGCCGCCCTCCAAGCGCCCGGACAAGACGAAGAAGGAGGAGTGCGACGAGTACCCCTTCGCCTCCACCGTGGAGGGCGCGGCGAGCAAGAAGTGGGACTTCTCCGTCCGCGCGGCCTCCCGAGCCCACAACAAGCGGGCGGGAAACATCCTGCGCGTGTACTACCTGGAGGACCGCATGCTGGCGTGGGATGAGACGTTCACCGAGAACGGCAACGACCAGTTCTTCATGCGCATCAAGTAACCCGCGCGCCTGAGACAGGCGAGGCCCCTCACCGCCCGTGCGGTGAGGGGCCTTCGTCATGCTTTAACCTCTGCCAGGCATGCGCGGTCCTGTGAGGGACGCGTGGCGGCACGTCCCGGGCCTGCTCGTCTGGAGTATCAGTACCGGCGCTCAACGCCCTTGATTACGACTGAACCTGACGTGCAGGACGAGCGAGATGATCGCACAGGTCACGATGGCGAAGGCGGCGCCGCCGTAATTACCGCGGATGAGTAGGCTGAACGGGAGCGGCGCGAGCTTGCCAAGAACCAGCCCTGCGAGAAGAGATGAAGCGATGACATTGCATTCCGATGTGGCCGAGTTGCTAGCGGGGGCCGGCATCGTCGACGTGGACGTCGATGATGCCGTCGCGGACGAGCACGTCCGAGGGTCCGCGTACCAACGCGTCGTCTCGGTAACCGCTTCCTCGCGGAGCCGCGACCGAGACCGCGCGATCGTGGCCACGATCCTGCGAGACCCCCACGAGATGGGGTCCAAGACGGCGGTGGTCGCCCTCGTGGACAAGATCGCGATGAAGGTGACCGGTCCTGCCGAGTTCCGGCAGTGGTCGGCCGAACTACTGCCAGAGATCGACCAGCTCAAGACGGAGGGGTGGCGCGAGTTCATCCGCCGCCGCATCCACGACTGGCTGTTCTACCTGTCCATCAAGGACGGTCACGTGCCGACACCGGTCGAGTTGGCGCAGGTCACGGACTGGATGCAGCGCCTCCTCGCCGAGGAGTCGACGTCGCCGGCGGTACTCGTCCTGCTCGCCGAGTCAGGCAACCGCAAGAAGACACGAAACATCGCGAAGAACCGAACCGGATTCTTTACGGTCTGACCTGGGCGCATTCGGCGAGCCCCGTCCCGGCCACACAAGCCGAGCCTGCACCGAGCTCGGATCGGTGACGGATCTGTGTCATGCCGGTCGCTCCAGTCGCTGCGGGGCGCTGCTGACCCGGCCGGCCCGCTCATCGGCCAGGCGCCTGAGGGCGCGTGCCCAGGTGGTGTCCGCCGCCCCCTGCCGTGCGGCACGCTCGCGCAGCTCTTCCACAACTGCCTGCCCGTCGCCGAAGAGGTGCTCCGGTTCGCGGGCCTGGGACCTGGCCTGCCGCTCGGCCGCCGCCCGGATCCTGGGGTCGACGACCGATGTCCCGCGGCTGGCCCGGTGCGCGTCGAGAGCCTGCCGGTAGCCGACCGATGGCTCTTGCGCCGGGCGGGCCGGCGGGTCGGCTGGGGGTGCGGCGTCGCTGTCCGGGCCGGCGAGGTGTGCGGGGACCCGCACACCCCCGAGGAGGTCGACCTGCGCCAGCCGTTCCAGGCTTCAGCCCACCCAGACGCCTGGACCTTAAATCGGGGACCGGCGTGGCGCCAGAGACCAGGCGCTCCCAGCATGCGCTGTGCATCTGCTCTTGCGTCAGCCACGACAGATCCGGGGCGACGACCGTGCTCGCCACCTGGCCGACTGCTGACGTAGCGCATTTCGCGGGCGTGCGGAACCCGATGTCAGACCCCTACGCAAGGATTACCGCATGACGACTGCCACATCTGCTCTTTCGCTGACCGACCGCGCCTCCTACGACCACGCAGTCGAGCAGGCCCTCGCCGCGAGCACGGCGTACTACGGAGACGGGAACACCACTCTCGACGACGCCTCCTACGACGCCCTCGCCCGCGGCATCGCCGCCTACGAGCAGGCGCACCCCGGCCAGGTCCGGGCCGACTCGCCCACCGGGAAGGTCGGCGGCGGTGTGGCTCCGGTGGGCGATGTGGTGCACACCGTGGCCATGCTCTCCCTCGACAACGTCTTCGACGCCGAGGGCCTGGTGAAGTGGGACGCGTCCCTGGCGCGCCGGATCGACCACCCGGTGGAGGGCGGCTACGCGGTGGAGCCGAAGCTGGACGGGGCCGCGATGGCGGCGCGTTACCGCGACGGGCGCCTCGTGCAGCTCGTCGGACGCGGCAACGGCACGCATGGTGAGGACCTCAGCCATGCGATCGGCTCGATCGTCGGCCTTCCCACCCAGGTGCCCGGCGGCGCCACCGTGGAGATCCGGGGTGAGGTGCTGCTGACCCGGGACCAGTTCGAGAAGGCGAACGAGATCCGCGCCGCGCACCACGCGAAGATGTTCTCAAACCCGCGCAACGGCACGGCCGGAACCCTGCGGGCCAAGGACCGGCCGTACACCATCGAAACCACCTTCTTCGCCTACGGGGCCGTGGAGCTGGACGGCGCCGGCTTCCTCACCGGCACCAGCCACGCGGCCGTCATGGGCCAGGTCGCCGCCCTGGGCGTGCAGACCACCTCCGCCACCGACATCGGGCTGCGCGTGTACGCCACGCCGGCCCAGGCGCAGGCCCGCGTGGAGGAGATACAGCAGCTGCGCCCCGAGTTGCCGTTCGGGATCGACGGGGTGGTCATCAAGGCCAACGACTGCGCCGAGCAGCAGGCCGCCGGTTTTGGCACGCGTCACCCGCACTGGGCCATCGCCTACAAGCTGCCGCCCGTGGAGGCGCAGACCAAGCTCCTTGCGGTCGAGTGGAACACAGGCCGCACCGGGCACATCGCCCCGCGCGCCGTGCTGGAGCCGGTGGAGGTCGACGGCAGCACCGTCACCTACGCGACGCTGCACAACCCCGCCTTTATCCGCAACAGCGGCCTGAAGGTGGGCGACACCGTCCTGCTCTACAAGGCAGGTGACATCATCCCGCGCGTCGAAGCGCCCGTGGTGGCGCTGCGTACGGGCGAGGAGAGCGACATCGTCCTGCCCGAGGCGTGCCCGGGATGCGGCGGGGACATCGACAAGTCCGGTGAACGATGGGAGTGCGCGGGCGGGGCGAGCGGCGGGTGCGGGAAATTGCCGTCCCTGAAGTACGCCGTGGGCCGCGACCAGCTCGACATCGACGGTCTGGGCGTGACCTATCTGGAGGCTCTCGTCGAGGCCGGTCTGGTCGACGACGTCGCCGATCTGTTCTTCCTCACCCGGGAACAGCTCGCCGAGGCGACCGGAAGCGACAAACGCGCCGACTCGCTGCTGGTCCAATTCGCCAAGGCGAAGGAGCAGCCGTTGAACAGGGTGTTCTGCGCGCTGGGTGTGGTACGGACCGGGCGGACGCTCTCGCGGGAGATCGCCCGTCACTTCGGCACGATGGATGCCATCCGGGCTGCCACGCCGGATGAGCTGGCGGAGGTCAACAAGCTTCCGGGGGCCAACGCCCCGAAGATCGCGGCGCACATCGCCACACTGGGCCCGGTCATCGACAAACTGGCCAAGGGCGGGGTGAACATGGTCGAGCCCACCGCCGGCCATGCGGACAAGGGAACCAAGCCGCTGGCGGGCGAGGCGGTCGTCGTCACGGGTGGCATGCACGGGCCGCTGGCCGGGCGCAACCGCAACGAGATCAACGAGCTTGTCGAGCGCGCGGGCGGGACGGTCTCCAGCAGCGTGTCGAAGAAGACGACCATCCTTGTCGCGGGCGAGGGCGCCGGATCCAAGCTGGCCAAGGCCGAGCAGCTCGGCACGAGGGTGCTCACGGAGGACGAGTTCGCCGCGCTGGTCACCGACTACCTCGCCTGACCCACCCTTTCACCGCAGGCGGGGCGTTCCACGAGCCGCCCCGCCTGCACGCGTGCGCGACACCTGCGAGCGCCGCAGGCCGCGTCGCCGGGCACGGTCCGGCCTGGTGAGGGCGCCCGAACTCCGCCACACCCGACCCGTCATTTCGCTGCCCTGACCTCCCCCCGGGAGATTTCATGGCACCCCGCACACCCTGCCACCGCCATCCGCCACAGCCGACCCCTGGCACACCGGGCTCGCCCGACATGTGGCCGAACCAACCCTCTTCGAAGCCCTGTTGGCGACAGCCGGTGTGCGAGGCGCCGCACTGCTGAGAGGTCGTTCGCCGGTTCAGCCGCTGCCTCGGGTGACCGCGAGCAGCGCCAGGTCGTCGGTGATGCGGCCGCCGGAGTGGCGTCGCACTTCGGTGAGGAGGGTGTCGAGCAGCCCGTCCGGCCCGGGAAAGGCGCGTCCGGCCAACCCGGCGGCGGGCTCGTAGAAGTCCCCCGCGCGGTTGCGTGCCTCGCTCAGGCCATGGTGGCGACCCGTACAGCGCACAGGACACCCCGTACGGCGTACGGTGCCTGATCGGCGACGTACGGGGCAAGGGCATGGACGCCGTCAAAGTGGTGGACGTGGCCGGGATGGGGTTCCCGGCCAAGGCTGGTCGTGGTTGGGGAAGACGAACGGGCCGCGGCTGTGCCGCGGGTGCGGAGATCCGCTGATGGCCGACCTCGACCCGGACGCCAAACCGTTGGAGGGGCCCTGCGAGAGGTCGCCCCGAAAACCCGAGGGCCTTGCGGTGGGCGGACCGTACTGGCTGGGGGAGTACCGCCGCATGGTGGTGGTGCCGGTTTTGCCGCAAGAGGGGCTGCCAAAAGAGCAGTCCTGAG
>NZ_JBEZJZ010000176.1:0-11141 GCF_040651455.1 Streptomyces sp. NPDC048483 | reverse complement strand
AGTGTACGTCCGGAAGGGTGGTCCGAATTCCGCTTCAGGGTCGTACGGCCGCTCCCCACCTCCTCGACGCACCAGGCAGCGAGACCGTGAACGGGTGGCGGGAGCGGTGAGGATCTGTTCCCGCGGCCCCTCCTCGACCGTCCAGCACGGCCATGCGCGTCGCCGGCACGGCGGTGTCGAGGTCGTGCGTGATCAGTACGACGCACATCACCGCTGAGCGGTCTGCGGCCCCCCGCCCTGACCTCACGCCGGGCCGAGTAGTCGGCCAGTATCGAGCAGGGCCGGCGCGGGGACGCTGGGCCAGCCGGCCCACCACTGGGCGGCTGACCAGGCCAGGGCGTAGCCCGCGCCGTTGAGGGCGAAGTGGCGTGCCACCGGTGGGATCAGGCTGCCGGAGCGGCGGCGGAGTTCGCATGCCCAGCGAGTCCAGGGAGTGGGCGACCACCGGGTCGTCGAGCTCCCGGACTTCGAGCAGGGTGACCTGTGGATGGTCCCGGTGCACCTGAGCGATGAGCTCGGCAAGCAGTGCGGTCAACTGCTCGTGGCTCACCGTCTTCCGGTGGAGGACTCCTTCGACGAAGGCCGCTTTCTCCGCAATCACTGCGGTGACCTGGGCGGACAGCTCTCCTTGGGGAGTCAGGATGTCCAGTGTCAGGAGTGGCAGCGGCCCGTAGTCGTCACGCCGCTCCGCGACGTCCTCAGGGCTTGTCGCGTGCCCCGTGACCTCCGCGCGTGCCCTGCTGGAGCAAGCCGCCGAGCATCAGCACCAGTGAAACCGGTTCGACCGTGACCCCAGAGCGAAGGGATCATGGGCGGATGCCGTCGACGGAAGCATCAGCCAGCGAACTACAGGACCGCGCCACGCTCTGGAGCGTGGGTGAGATTCCCGCCAGTGATGTCGTCAGCGCGGCCTGTGATGCGCTCGTCGCCGGCCTCGATAGCCCCGGACTTCGGGTGCTGGCAGCCTGCACACGCGCCGAGGCGGACTACGACGTGCACGACTTGCTCCCCGAGGCGCTCGATGAGCTCGGCCTCATCTTCTATCCGGTCGCAAGCGAGGCCGGCCAAGAAGCCGCCGCGCGAGCGCTCGCACGACGCATGCTGGCCGGCGAGCTGACACCTTGGGAGCTGACTTTCCGGATTCACCAGCGCTACGGACATGAGCTGCCCCTGACCGAACGGCTCGCCGCGCTCGATGACGAGTACGCCATCCTCGAAGATGACGACAGAGCAGTAGCCCAAGTCGATGCCGAGGTCACGTATGAGGCCCGCCGTCTCGCTGCCTACCCCCACATTTCAACCGAACCCACGGACGCACCGAGCTGATACATACGGACCGACCCGCGAGTGCCCGCTGAACAGACCTCAGTTTCGCTGAACCCACGGGGCTCTCCAGCTTTGAGGAACGTCGGTAGCCCTTGGCGGTGAGATCGGTCTTGGCTCCCTTACCGCAGGTGACACTGCGTCACCTCGACTGCACAGAGGTACATGACACTTCGCGACAGCTTCGGGAGTCCCGGCCGGGCGGTAGCCCCTCGGCCGTACGGTGGTCGAGGGTCTCAGTCCGCGATCGTGGTCGGCCGGGCGGCGGCGAGATCCTGCGCCCTGCTGCGTACGTCGTCGACCGCGGTGGTCTCCTAAGGGCGGGCCGCGTCCAGCAGCGTATTGAGGCGGGAGGCCACGAGGGTGGAGTCGACGCGTGCGGCGTCGTCGAGCGCCTGCTGGGCCGCGGCGGCGCCCCGCTCCGGGTCTTGCTCGTCGAACAGCGCGGCGGCCAGGCCGACGCGGTCCATGACCTTCACGCGGTCGAACCCGGCCTTGCGGAGCCTCGGCGCGTCCTCGGAGTGGACGCTCGCGGCCCGGCGAGGACCGCCGAGTCCGGCGAGGTCACGGGCGGAGACCGCGCGGGCGCCGGCGTGCTCGGCGGCGTCGAAGTAGCCCACCCACTCGGGGACGTCGTCGCCGAGCCCGTCCGCTAGGAGCTCGTCGGCGGCGCCGAGGTGGGTGGCGGCCTGGCGCTCGTCGCCGAGGGCCGCATGCACCCGTCCGGTCTGCGAGGCGACCAGCGCCCGGGTCGCGGGCATCTGCGCTTTCGCCGCGGCGACGCCGAGGAGACCGAGGGCGCCGGCCGGGTGGCCGAGGTAGATTATCTGGTGCGACATGCGGGTGACGATCTCCACCCCTCGGTCGCGCTGCCCGGCCTCGCCCGCCGCGTAGATGCCGTAGCTCCAGTACCGCTGTGCCGCGGTTATCTAGAGTTGTCAAGCAAACTTGCTGGTAGACGGTTGATGCCTCTGTATGGCACGTGAGGCACGTTCTCTCATTGTCCGCGTCCGCATCTGCGCCGCGCGAAGGGAGACACAGATCCGCTGTAGGGACTCTGGTCTCCCGGCCACGCCGAAGCCGTGGCGGGGTCTGCCGGACGCGCCGCACCTGCGCGAGCTATGCGAACAGGTCGCTGCCCACGGCAGTGCGGAGCGTCCCGGAGGCCGGAGGGCCGATTGCCTATCACTTCCCATCGGGTTGAGGACTCGCGTCGGCCGATGCCCTTACGGTGCTCTGAAGATGGAGATAAATCCTCGGTCTTCGGCCGGACTTCACGTACCTCGGAGGGGTCCCATGCGTGCAGACGCACAGCACAACCGTGTTCGGATTCTGCTGGCCGCCCGGCAGGTATTCGTGCACGAGGGGCCGGACGTTCCGCTGGAGGAGATCGCCAGCCGCGCGGGCGTGGGGGTCGCCACGCTCTACCGCCGTTTCCCCAGCCGCGATGCGCTGATCCGAGCGGTGGCGGTCGACGTCATGGAGGCGTTGTACGAGGCGGCAACGGACGCAGCGCAGCGGGAGAGCGATCCGTTCGAGGCCCTGCGCCGCTTCATGCACGCCGCCCTGGACAGCAAGGCCGGAGCCGTCATGCCGTCGCTCTTCGGCCGGGTCGAGATCGTCAAGCTGCTCGACGAGGAGCGGGACGCCGTCGGCCCCCTTGGGCGTCTGATCGCACGGGCCCGGGAGGCGGGGCTGCTACGCGACGACGTGGTGACCGGGGACATCGTCTTCATGATCCTCCGCTTGGCGCGTCCGATGCCCGGCGGAGGGTTCTCCCAGGACGAGGCGCTCGCGCATCGCCAACTCGACATCTACCTCGACGGGTTGCGGCCTCCGGCGGCCGGGCTGCGCCGCGGGGGACTGCCGGAGCCCGCCATCTCAGCCGGGTGGGTCCGGCACATCCGCGCATGGATGGCGACCAGCCGTCCCGCAGCCACTTCCCCTTCCTTTTCCGGGAGTTGGCGCGGCCGCACCGCCGTACGGGCACGGCCCGGGCAGCTGAGCAGCCGCCGATCGACCGGGCATCATCGACCGAACAGTGGAGGATTGCAATGACGAACAGCCCCCTGCCCGCCCCCAAACTGGCCGGCGTCGCCACCACATCGCTGGGGGTGGCCGCGATACGCGCACAAGAACACCGCCGCCCGGACCGTCTCTTCGCCGACCCCTACGCACAGCACTTTCTCGACGCCTCCGGCGACGACATCCTCGCGGCGGGAACGCAAACGGCCTCCACACCCGAGCTGTTCACCTTGATGGCCGACCAAGTGGCCGTCCGCACCCGCTTTCTGGACGACGTACTGACCAGTGCGGCGCGAGCGGGAACGACCCAGACGGTGCTGCTGGCCTGCGGCATGGATGCGCGGGCGTTCCGTCTCGACTGGCCTTCCACGACGGCCCTCTTCGAAGTCGACTTCGCCGACACGCTCGCCTACCGCGCGGCCGTACTCTCAGCTCACGACATCACCGCCGGCTGCCGGCGGACGGAGGTGCCGACGGATCTGCGCGAGGACTGGCCGGTTGCACTGTGCGCGGCCGGCTTCGACCCCAGCCTGCCAACCGCCTGGCTGATGGAGGGCATCCTCTACGCCCTGACCTCCGACGCCGCCGATCTCCTCCTCGAGCGCGTCACCGCCAACTCGGCTCCGGGCAGCACCCTCGCACTGGACCACCAGGAGGACTCCGAGCTGCTTCGCGGTGCCCGTGCCGCCCTCTCCGAGGAGCTCGTCGATATGTGGCACGGCGGACCCTCGGAAGGCCTCGACTCCTGGCTCGCACGCTACGGCTGGCAGCCCGAGGTGCACGCGCTGGAAGAGGTCACGACGGGATACGGCCGCCCAGTGCCGCCGCCTTTCGACCCGCAGCGCCCCGACGCCGGACGGAGCTGGCTCGCGATCGGCCGTCTGCCCCGCTGAGTTGACCGAGGCCGGTGGTGGCGAAGCTCCCTGGTCTTCTCTCCCCCTCCCGGTCCTCTCCCGTCCTCTCCTGTCGCTTCCGCTCGTTCCGGGAGACCGCCGGTGCCGGATCCGGTGCCGGCGGTCTCGGCTATCTCGCCGTCCACTTCGACGGCCAGTGTCCAGGCCGCCTCCGGGATCTTCAGCACGTGCTGGATCGCTTCTGTGATCACCATGCCGCCGGAGTAGGAAAGCTAGCGGCCCCGCTGCGCGAGCCAGGCCACGAACCCGTGCGTGCCGCTTGCCGAGTCCGTGCGGATGAGAGTCTGCCGTCCCCGCCGGTATTCCTTACCCTGCGAGGGCGGCAAACACGGTGACCTATGCCGGGACAGAGAAGCCGCTAGTGCCGCGTCAGGCAACGTTCGCCCTGTCGACGACGACGCGTAGGTGTCGGTCGTCGGCGTGGCGGTTTCGCCAGATGATGTAGCGGCGGATCATGCTGCCCTGCTCCTTGTGGGTGGCGTGATCGGTACCGTCCAAGGTGAAGTACCGCAGCGCGGTGAACTGGGCCTCGATCCGGTTGAGCCAGGAGCTGTTGGTCGGGGTGTAGGCGCTCTCGACGTTGTTCGCGGCGGCCCAGGTGCCGACGCGCTGGCATTTTTTCGTCGTCGGATGTGGTGAGAAGTTGTCGACCACGATCGCCAGGCGTGTCTGCGATGGGTAGAGAGTGCGCATGCAGCGGCAGAACTCCAGGAACTTGCTGCGGTTCTTCGTCTTCTTGATGTGGCCATAGAGCTTGTCCTTGGACAGGTCCTAGGCGGCGAAGAGGTGCCGCACCCCGCCGTAGCGGTTGTAGGTAGCCCGGCGTCGTCGGCGTGGTTGGCACGCGGCGCCAGCTCGGCCTTGACGACAGCGAGAGACGCCCTGCCGCCTGGCCGCCGGCACCAACGGCGCGATCGAGCTGACCACGACGGTCGACGGGCGGATGACCACGGTGACCACATAGGCACGGTGCACCCGGCCGGGGGGCGAAGTCGAAGACGAGGGGGAAGGGCGAGGGACGCTGGCGGTTCATCCGCGACCGCGCCGACTTGCGCATCGTCGCCCGGGTGTGGGCCTGGCTCGCCGACCTACGCGAGCTGCGCGAGCCCACCGCGCACGAGCAGAACCCGGCTGACGGCGAGCCCGCCTACCAGCCGACCAAGCCGCTCTTCCGCGCGCTGACCACCACCGGCAACCTCAAGCGCCGCGCCAACGCCACCGTCCGCGGCCGCTTCCTCACCAGCCGGGCCGTCAACGAGATGGTCAAGGCCCGCGCGAAGGCCGTCGGCGTATCCATCATCAACGGCCTCAAGGTCACCTCACACAGCCTGCGGGCCGGGCCGAACACCGACATGGCCGAGGCCCTGGTGCCGCTCGCCGAGCGCAACGAGGCCGGCGACTGGACCGCAGACTCCACCCTCGCCGACGACGTGTACAACCGGCCCGACGGCAGCATCGACATCAGCAAGACGGACCCGCTCGACGCCGTCCCCCTTCTCGGTGCACTCGAAAAGACACCTGCGGCACCCGGCTCTTGACGGCATCGAACAGGTTAAGGCAAATCGTTGCAGGTCACGGCACGACGGGAATCAGCCACAGCGCGAGGAGCCCTGGCACGCCGACCGGCACGTGCACCACCGTGGCCCCGACGCGTCCACCGTGACGAGAGGAATGCCTGTGGGCGACCACCGCAAGCCGGACAAGCCGCTGAGCCAGGGACAAGCAGGGGTATGACCGCGCCTTCGGGTGGCCGGCTTCCGTGCGCCCTTCCCGCCGGCAGCTGGCTGTCCTACCGTCACCAGCACGACAATTCCGATCCGCAGAGGAGGACTTCGTGCTCGCTCCCCGCATGGCCGTGATCCAGAACGACGGCGGTAGGCACGGTGGTCCGCCGGATGACCAGCCCTGGCCGGTGCCGGACGAGGAACCCAGCCCCGACGGAAACCGCCCCCAGGAAGTGGCCCCGTGACCACACACCCTTCACCAGCCCACCCGGGACAGGCCGCGCTCGCCGGGGAATTGGCCGAGAGCGGCCTGCTCTCCCCGCAGTGGCGCGAAGTCTGGGAGTACACCCCGCGGCACCGCTTCATCCCGGACCCAGCCTGGAAGCAACTGCGGCGCGGCTGCGAGCTGGTGTCTGGCCGGGAGCGGTTGGACCTGATCTACAGTGATGAGCCCGTGGTCACGCAGCTGGACAACGGGGAGCCGGGCGGGCCCGGCATCGCCACGTCCTCCAACAGCATGCCCTCGATGGTCGCCCGACAGCTCAGCGCCCTGGACGTCTGGCCAGGCAACCGCGTGCTGGAGATCGGCACGGCCACGGGTTACGTCGCGGCCCTGCTGTGCCGACGGGTGGGTGAGGAGAACGTCTTCAGCGTTGAGATCGATGGCATGCTCGGCGCCCAGGCGAGGGCCAATCTCGACAACGAGGGGTTGCACCCCACCCTGCGGGTCACGGACGGCGAGATGGGCCTCGTCGACCACGCACCCTACGACCGGATCCTGTCCACCTGCGCGCTGCGCGAGGTACCGTCGTCCCTGGCCGATCAGCTCGCACCGGACGGTGTCCTGGTGACCCCGATAGCCGACGTCTTCTACGGCGGCGCCACGGTTCGCCTGGCGCGCCAGGCCAACGGGGACCTCTCCGGCCGGTTCTTCCACGGCGCTTCATACATGCCCATGCGCTCCCACCGCCTGGAGAAGCTGGGGCCGCCGGACACCACTACGGCGCGGCGCCGGGAGACCGACCTGGATGCGGAGCGGGTTTACCCGTTGGGCTTCGCCCTGTACGGCAGCGCCCGTCTGCCGGGCGTGCGGATGACGCACGGCTTCCACCAGGGCGTCCGGACGGTGTGGCTACAGGCTGACGACGGCTCGGCGGCTGTGGCCGGCGGAGGGAGGGTGACGGTGTACGGCCCGCGGGACCTCTGGGCGGAGGCCGAAGAGGTCGAGGCGGAGTATGCCGCCCGCAGCCGTCCGGACACCCAAGCCTTCGGCCTGACGGTCAGGCCGCACGGCCAGCACCTATGGCTACACGCACCAACAGAGGTGATCCACGCGAAGTCGCCGCGCGAGGCTGCCAGGCTGTGACGTCGGCCCGAATCCGATGTGCCAGCCGGACCTACCGGACCGCCAGGTGACCAGCCCGTCGGAGCTACGCGGAAAACGCCCATGGCACGCGAGCCGACCTCCATTCCGCGGCGCCGACTCCGTGCGGTTGTCAGTCCCCTCTGAGAAGGTAGGGGCGCAAGAACGACCGCAGGTGCTTTCCTTCCCAGTTCTGAGGAGGGCACCTGCGGCGTGCCGAAATGGATCAGCTGCTGAAGTTGTCGAGCTCGTTCACGAAGGAGCTCCACGCGGCATGGGTGAACTGCAGAGCAGAGCCTGACTCATCCTTGGAGTCACGGACGGCAACTTCGTTTTCTGGGAAATGAGCATGGCAACTTCGATGCAGTTGTTGCCTGTGCCGTCACTGTAGGACGACTTGAACCAGTCGCTTTCGGGTGCCAGCTCGATGGCTGGGACGTGGGTGTTAATGGCTCCTACCTCAGTGTTGGTTCTTCCAGGAATTCGATGGACTGTTCTAGGCCGTGTATCGAAAGCATGGACGGGCCGGACGATGTGATGTCCAGGTCTGGCCCGTCCGTCCGCCGCTAAAGGTCGAGTTGGTACTGGTGTGTCGTGTGCGTGGGCGTGTAGCCGAGACTGTCGTTGATCTGTCTCATGTGCGTGTTGCTGTCGGCGGTGTCAGTCAGGAGGCCGCCGAGGTCTGGATAGCGCCCATGGGCGTGTCGGATCGACTCGGCCTTCATCCATCGGCCGAGGCCGTGTCCACGGTGCTCGGGCAGCACGCCGGTGCCGTAGTGCTGGCCATCACCTCTGCCATCGCCGGGGACGACCAGCTCGGTGAACCCGGCGATCGAGTCGTCGGAGGCGTCGACGGCAACGACGGTGTGCAGGTGGTCGCCACGCTGTTCGACAGCCTTCGCCGCGGCCCGGACACGGTCCACGTCCCAGGTCACCGTGCCGTAGTCGGTGTCGTCCATGGGCATGTCGTCCATGGCGCGACGCGAGTCGGCGAACGTCTCGGCGAGGCCGTCGGGCACGGTTCCGTGCCATGACATCAGCCGGTAGCCGGAATGCGGACGCTCGATGATACGGGCAAGGGTGGTGGTGTCCGCGTCGGCCAGCGGCAAGCGGGAGAACCTCAGGGTGAGGACCTTCCTGAAACCGCGCGCCGGCAGGAAGTGGTCGCCTGGCGATCCGGCCTCGGCCTGCGCGATGACGCAGCGTCGGGCATCGGCCCGGGCAGCGGCCACGGCGGCGTCGACGAGCTGGGAACCGACGCACTTGCGTCGTTCCGCGCGATGGACACCGAGGGTCAGTTCGGCCAGGTGCTCCTGTCCGGGACTGTTGAACAGGCGCAGAAAGGCGGTTCCGATGGGGATGGAATCGGCGTCGGACGCCAGCCATGCAAGACGCCGGCTGTTCGGGCCGTGAGCGGGGTCGGTCAGTGGGGTGATGCGAGACGACAAGGTGTCTCCGTCGTGAGGAGGTGGCAAAGGTCAGTACGCGGACTCAACTGCTGGGCACTCCTGCGCATGTGCTCCACACCTCCTCGTCGACAGCACCGGTCCCGAACAACATCGGACGGCTGGGAGAACTTAGCTGGCCCATCGGCTCCTCGGCAAAGGGTTAACGAAAAGCCGGTGCGAGCGTGCGGTCACAGCCACTCGTTGATGGCCGCGACCAGCACGGTTTCCTCGTAGCGGACCGCCGGCTTGTCGTACCTCGTGGCCACGGCCCGGTGGCGCTTGAGGCGATTGATGCCGCACTCGACAGCGTGCCGGTCCCGATAGTCAATCTTGTCGAACTTCGGCGGACGGCCACCGCGCGAGCCGCGCTTCTTCCGGTGGAGGGCCCGGTCGGCCTTGTCCGGGATGGTGCAGCGGATGCCGCGTTTGCGCAGGTAGGTGCGGTTCTTGCGGGAGGCGTACGCCTTGTCAGCGCGTACTCGATCGGGACGGACGCGCGGTCGGCCCGGCCCGATGCGGGGCACGCGGACCTTCTCCAGCACGGGTTCGAACTGCGGAGAGTCCCCGCGCTGCCCGGCCGTCATCACGATCGACATGGGCTTCTGACCCTGCTCAACTGCCAGATGGAGCTTGGTGGTGAATCCACCGCGCGAGCGTCCCAGGCCATGATCAGCGGGCTCGGTGAAGATGCCGCCCGGCGGTTCCTTCTGCAGGTCACCCTGCTTCCGTGCCCCAGCCGCATGCTGATGGGCGCGGCACACCGTGGAATCGACGCTCAGGTCCCACACGATCGCACCCCGCGCATCGGACAGGGCCTGGAGCTGAGTGAGGACCCGGTGCCAGGTGCCGTCCCGCTGCCATCGGCGGAACAGATCGTAGATCCGGCCCCACGGCCCGTACTCGACGGGCACGTCCCGCCACGGAACCCCTGTCCGGATCCGGAACCGTATCCCGTCGATCAGTTGCCGCCGGGGCCAGACGGGCGGCCGCCCCGCCCTCGTCCCCTTCGGCAACAACGGCTCCAACATCGCCCACTGTTCGTCCGTGAGATCTCCCCGCGCCATGAACCGTGATCATTCATCGCCCAAGATCGACTTTCGATACACGGCCTAGCAGGCCATGGACCGAGAGCAGCGCCGCGCGATCCTCGGCGACAAGGTCATCGCCCACATCCGCGCGCAGGTAGCGGCAGCCCCGCCCCCGACACCAGACCTGATCGCGCGTCTCCAGCTGCCCCTCGCCAGCCGGCGCCGCGCCCAGCTGGCCAAGTCGTTGGTCACTCCCTAGCGGGACCGGGACCGTCACTTCGCCCAGATGTTGGCGAATTCCACATGAATCGGCTCGACATAGGGTGCGTACGGGTCTTCCGGCAGGTCGTAGAGCCCTCGGCAGACGTGGTAGTTGCAGCCGCTGTCCCTGAAGTTGTAGTGCGCCGCGACGGAGGGCCCCTCCTGGGCGACGGCGAATATCTCTCGAGCCGCCTCCCGGAACGCTGTCGAGCTGCCTGTCAGCATCAGCGTGTGTGCGTACTCGTGCCGACGCAGCCGAACTTCGCTCAGTGGAGCGTACGGGGCCGACCGGGCCGCGGGGGCGTCAGTCTCATCCACTGGCAGATCGCTCTCGGGCACCCTTGCGGTGCGCAACTCGCGGGGCGCGTTCGCTGCGTTGATACGTGTCCGCAGCTGCTTCCAGAAGGATGGTCGGAACTGCACGGCACGGTGGGCCAATACGAGGTCGAGCGGCTTCTCGTCCCCCTCCCCGAACCATGGCGCGGGAGCGGTGGCTCGCAAGGGCAGGTAGATCAACGACCGCGGGGAACGCGCCGCCAGCAGTAGGAGGGTGCCGATGCGGCGGCCGTCCGGCCGATCCACGAGCAGGTCATACGCGGCGCGCGCTCTGTAGAGCGCCCCGTGCTTCGGCGGCTTGGCCGGCCTGATCACCCGGTAGTCGGTGCCGTGCAGCCGCACCCGCTGCACGACGACCTTCACCCGCAGGTCGTCGCGGGTCAAGGCGGCTCTTGACGCGGTCATGAGGGCATCTCCTGTCTGTAAACCCAACCCGAAGTGACCCGTACCCAGTGGGCGATACAGTCTGTCGCCGCCCGATCCGCGCCACGTCCGTGGCCATTCTGTCGGCCGGAGATGAGAAGAGACAGGGAAGAAGCAAGGATCCGGGTGGGGTGGAGGGGACAGGCCGACGGCGGCAAGCCGGATTCTGCCTCTATCGACGTCCCCTGACCCGTCGGACCCGGCCTAGAAGACCGGTGAAGATCTTGTTGGGGGGCTGGTCGGCCGTAGGCCGGGCAGCCCCTTGTGGTTATGCGCCGGCCGGGGCGAGTGTCCAG
>NZ_JBEZJZ010000175.1:0-11214 GCF_040651455.1 Streptomyces sp. NPDC048483 | reverse complement strand
CGGCGGCGGTCTCCGGGTTGAGGTAACGCAGCAGGCCATAGCCGATGCCGTTGTCCGGCAACGCCCGCAACTGCTCCTTGACCCGCTTGACGGCGAGTCCGAGGGCGGCGGCGCGGTCCCCGGACAGCTCTCCGATGTCCAGGGCGGCCGGATACATGCTGGTGAACCAGCCGACGGTACGGGAGAGATCGGTGCTCTCGGTGAGCTCCTCGCGGCCGTGGCCCTCCACATCGACCAGCACCCGGCCACTCTCGCCGAGCCCCTTGGTGCGGCGGTGGTCGGCGACGGCGACGGCGAGCGCGGCCAGCAGCGCATCGGCGACATTGCTGCGGAAGACGGCGGGCACGGTGCGCAGCACCGCGGCGGTCGCCTCGGTACCGAGCTCGACGGTCAGCCGGCGTGCGGCGGCGACCGTGTCGCGGGCCGGGTCGAGGGGGCGGGCGGTCAGCGACGGGCCGGGGTCGGCCACCACGTCCTGCCACAGCGACAGTTCGCCGCTGCGCCGGGCGGCCTCGTCCGCCAGCAGATGGGCCCATTCGCGCAGCGAGGTGCCGGTCTCGTCGAGCTCGGGCGTCCGGCCGGCGGCCAGTGCCTCGTAGGCGGTCTGGAGATCGGACAGCAGGATGCGCCAGGAGACGCCGTCGACCACCAGGTGATGGGCGGTCAGCAGCAGGCGGCCCGGCGCGGCGGGCCCGGCGTCGAACCAGACGGCCCGCACCATCGTGGCGTCCTCGGGCGCGAGCGCGGCCACAGTCCGCTCGCTGTGCTCAGCGACGGCGCGCCGCAGCGCTTCGTCGTCCAGGCCGGTGACATCGACGCGGGTGAGGCGGTCGGCGGCGGTGACGGCGTCGGCGGGCAGCACCTCCAGGGACCAGCCGTCGTCCCGCACCAGGCGGGTGCGCAGCGCAGCGTGCCACTCCAGCAGGGCGCCGAGGGCGCGGGTCAGCAGCCGCTCCTCGGCCGCGGCGGGCGCCACCAGAAGCGCGGACTGGTGGAACTGCCCGATGGGGCCGCCCTGTTCGCGCAGCCAGTGCATGATCGGGGTGGCCGGGGCGGGGCCGGTGGCGGCCATCCGCGGCCGGGCGGTCCGGGCCGCGGCTGCGGTCCCGCCGCCGGTACGGGCGGCCAGCGCCTCGGGCGTACGCAGCTCGAAGATCTCCCGCGGGGTGAGGGTGATGCCCTCCTTGCGGGCGCGGGAGACCAGCTGGATGGACATGATGGAGTCGCCGCCGAGGTCGAAGAAGCTGTCCTCGGCGCCGACCTCCGGCACCCCCAGGACCTGCGCGAACAGCGTGCACAGCAGCTCTTCGGCGGGCGACTTGGGCGCCCGGCCGGTGGCCAGTCCGGCGTAGTCGGGGGCGGGCAGTGCCTTGCGGTCAAGCTTGCCGTTGGGCATCAGCGGCAGCGCGTCGAGGGGCAGTACGGCGCTGGGCACCATGTATTCGGGCAGCTGACGGGCGCAGTGCTCGCGCACGTCGGAGGCGTCGGGGCTCTGGCCGGCGGCGGGCACGACATACCCGACCAGCCGCTTGAGGCCCGGCCGGTCCTCTCTGACGACGGCGGCGGCCCGCTCGATGTGCGGATGGGCGGCCAGGGCGGCCTCGACCTCGCCGAGCTCGATCCGGAAGCCGCGCAACTTGACCTGGTCGTCGGCGCGTCCGACGAACTCCAGCTGCCCGTCGGTGCGCCAGCGCGCCAGGTCGCCGGTGCGGTACATCCGCTCGCCGGGCTGCTTCCCGAAGGGGCAGGCGACAAAGCGCTCGGCGGTCAGGGCGGCGCGGCCGAGGTAGCCGCGGGCCAGGCCGATGCCGGCGATGTAGAGCTCGCCGGGTACGCCGGGCGGCACGGGGCGCAGGGCGCCGTCGAGGACATAGGTGCGGGTGCCGACGATCGGGGTGCCCACCGGAGGGATCTCGCCGGGGGCGAGCGGGCCGCTGGTGGCCGCCATGACGGTGGACTCGGTCGGCCCGTACGCGTTGACCATGCGGCGGCCGGGCGACCAGCGGGCGACCAGATCCGGTCCGGTGGCGTCGCCGCCGACGATCAGCGTGGCCAGGTCGGGCAGTTCGGCGGCCGGGAGGCTGGCGAGTGCCGCGGGCGCGATGAGGGCATGGGTGATCCGCCACTGGCGCAGTACGTCGAGCAGCATCTCGTCGGCGAGCGGCCCGGTGGGCGGCACGACCAGGGCGGCGCCGGTGGCCAGCGCCGTGCACAGCTCCAGCACGGAGGCGTCGAAGCTGGGCGAGGAGAACAGCAGCACCCGGGCCTGCTCGTCGACCGCGAACCGCTCGGCCGCGGCCGCGAAGCTGGCCAGGCCCGCATGGGTCACGGACACGCCCTTGGGCCGGCCGGTGGAGCCCGAGGTGTAGATGGTGTACGCGCTGTGGCTGGGGAAGAGCGGGCTGCGGCGCACGCGGTCGTCGGGGTTGCCGGCCGGCACCAGGGCCAGGTCCACCACGGAGGCGGGGTTGTCCATGACCAGCTGGGGCAGCGACGCGGCGGCCCCGGGCAGCTGCCGGGCGGTCTTCTCCGTGGTGATCAGCAGCGCGGGCCGGGCGTCGTCGAGCATGTACGCCACCCGCTCGGCCGGATAGTCCGGGTCCACGGGCAGATAGGCGGCGCCGGCCTTGGCGACGGCCAGGGTCGCCACGATCATCTCCACGGAGCGGCGCAGCGGCAGGGCCACCAGGTCCTCGGGGCCGATACCGCGCTCGATCAGCAGCCAGGCCAGCCGGTTGGCGCGGGCGTTGAGCTCGCTGTAGGAGAGGACGCCGTGATCGCCCATGAGGGCGGGCCGGGTGGGGGTGCGGGCCACGGACGCCTCGAAGAGCTCCGGCAGGGTCCGCAGGCATACCGCCGCACCGGAGTCGTTCCAGCTGGTCAGCACCTTCTCCCGCTCGGCGTCGTCGAGGATGTCGAGCGCGCCGAGGCGTGTCCGCGGGTCGTCGGCGAGCGCGGCGAGCAGGGTCCGCAGCCGCTCGCCGAGCAGGAGTACGGCGTCCTCGTCGAGGACGTCGGGCCGGTAGCTCAGCCGCAGGGTCAGCCGCTCGCCGGGGATGCCGGCAAGGGTCAGCGGATAGTGGGTGGCGTCCCGGCCGGTGACCCCGGCGACGCGGATGCCGCCGATCTCGGTGCGCTGGGCGCCGGTGTCCATCGGATAGTTCTCGAACACCGCGACGGAGTCGAAGAGTTCGCCGGTACCGCACAGCCGCTGCACCTGGGCCAGGCTGATGTGCTGATACGGCATCAGCTCGGTCTGCTGCTCCTGGAGCGCGGTGAGCATGTCCAGCAGCGAGGCGGCGGGGTCGAGGCGCACCCGTACGGGGAGGGTGTTGATGAACAGGCCGACCATCCGCTCGATGCCCTCGATCTCCGGCGGACGGCCGGAGACGGCACCGCCGATGACGACATCGTCGCGGCCGGTGAGCCGGCCCAGCAGCAGCCCCCAGACGCCCTGGAGGACGGTGTTGACGGTCAGGCCGTGGCCGCGGCCCAGTTCCCGGACGGCCTCGCTGATCTGCGGGGACAGTTCGAGGGTGAGCTGTTCCTGGGTGACGGGCTCGCGGCCCTCGGCGGCCGGGGCGAGGAGGGTGGGCTCGTCGATCCCCGCGAGCGCGGTGCGCCAGGCGTCCTCGGCCCGGTCGCGGTCCTGCTTGCCCAGCCAGACGAAGTAGTCGCGGTAGGGCGTGACGGCGGGCAGGTCCCGGTCGTCACCGGCACTCTCGTAGAGCTGGAACAGCTCGCCGATGAGGACCGGCATGGACCAGCCGTCCAGCAGCAGGTGGTGATGGGTGAAGATCAGCCGGAAGGACTCGGGGCCCAGCTTCACCAGGGTGAAGCGCAGCAGCGGCGGCTTGGCGGGCGTGAAGCGGCGGGCCCGGTCGGCGGCCGTCAGCCGCTCCAGCTCGCGCCGTCGCAGATCCTCGGGCAGCCCGCTGAGGTCGACGTCCTCCCACGGCAGCGGTATCTCACGGGGGATGACCTGGACGGGCTTGCTCAGCTTCTCGTGCAGGAAGCCGGCCCGCAGATTGGGATGGCGGCGCAGCAGGGTGGCCACCGCGGCGCGCAGCGCGCCGGTGTCCAGCGCGCCGTCGAGATCGAAGGCCAGCTGGACGGTGTAGACGTCCAGTCCCTGCTCGTCGTAGAGGGCGTGGAAGAGCAGGCCCTCCTGCAGCGGCGAGAGCGGCAGTACGTCCTCGAGTCCGGGCTTGCTCATTGTCACAGTCCCCATTCCGCGTCCAACTGGTCGATGTCGTCCTGGGAGAGCGACACCAAGGCAAGGTCTGAGGGGGTGTGCCCCCCGGCTTCCGGGTGTTCGGCGTGGTCCACCAGTGCGTCCAGGCAGGCGAGCCAGCGCTCGGCCAGATCGCGTACGGCGCTCTCCGGCAGCAGGCCGGCCGGCCAGGACCAGGTGGCGGTCAGCACCGGGCCGCCGCCGTCACCCTCGTTTCGTTCGGTTTCGTGCAGTGCGCCGACGGTCTGTGCGTTGATCTCCAGACCGTGCACGGCGGGTGTCCGGGCGTCGGCGTGGGTGCCGGTCAGCGCCCCGGACTCCGGTGCCGGGCTCCATGGGGCGGCGGGGCCGCCGTCGGTGTCGAAGCGCCCGAGGTAGTTGAAGCCGATCTGCGGTGTGGCGCCCCGGGCGAGGACGGCCGCGGTCTCGGGGTTGAGGTGGCGCAGCAGGCCGTAGCCGATGCCGTTGTCCGGCAGGGCCCGCAGCTGTTCCTTGACCCGCTTGAGCGCCTCGCCCAGGGCGGCCGGGCCGCCGTCGGGTCCCGGGTCCAGCCGGACGGGATAGGCGCTGGTGAACCAGCCGACCGTCCGGGACAGGTCCACCCCGTCGAAGAGCTCCTCGCGGCCATGGCCCTCGAGGTCGAGCAGCACATCGGTGGCGCTGCCCGCGCCGCGCTCGCGCCGCCAGTCGCGTACGGCCATGGCCAGGCCGGTCAGCAGCACATCGGCGACGCCCGCGTGGTAGGCGGCGGGCAGCGTGGTGAGCACGGCCGTGGTCGCCTCGGCGGACAGCGACACGGTCAGCTGCCTCAGGGTGCCGGTCACATCGGTGGCGGCGTCCAGCGGCCGGTCGGTCAGCAGCGGGTCAGCGCCGCCGACGATCCCTTCCCACCGGGGGAGTTCGCCGGCCCGCCGGACGGCCTCGTCGGCCAGGCGGCGGGACCAGGTCCGCAGCGAGGTGCCCAGCGGCTCCAGCTGCGGGGTGCGGCCGGCGGCCACCGCCTCGTGGGCGGCCCGGAGGTCGGGCAGCAGGATGCGCCAGGACACCCCGTCGACCACCAGGTGGTGGAGGACCAGCAGCAGCCGTCCGGGCCGCTCGGGGCCGGCATCGCACCACACGGCCTGGAGCATGACGCCGTCGGCGGGCGCCAGACGGGAGCGGGCCGCTTCCGCCTCGGCGCGCAGCAGCCGGTGCCAGGCGGGGCCGTCGGCGTCGCCGGCGGCGACATGGCGCAGCAGCCGCTCGGCGCGGACGCTGCCGGGCGGGGGCACCGTGAGGGCCTGGGCGCCGGGCAGCAGCCGGGCGCGCAGCGCATCGTGGTGGTCGAGCAGCGCCTGGAGCGCCTCGGCGAGCGTGCTCTCGGTGGCCGTGGCGGGCACGGTGACGACCGTGGCCTGGTTGACGCTGTCGACGCCGGCGCCGCGGGCCAGCAGCCGGTGCATGATCGGCGTGAGCGGCAGCTCGCCGACCCCGGCGCCGGGCGCCTCCGCACCCGCCCCGGTGGCCTCGCGGGCGACCCGGGCCAGCGCCTCGACGGTCTTGTGCTGGAAGACCTCCTTGGGCGTGATCTCCAGCCCGGCCTTACGGGCCTTGGCCACCAGCTGGATGGAGACGATGGAGTCGCCGCCCAGCTCGAAGAATCCGTCGTCGATGCCGACCGCGGGCAGGCCCAGCACCTCGCAGAACAGCCCGCACAGCGTGGTCTCGACGGCATTGCGCGGCGGGCGGCCGGTGACCGCGGCGGCGAAGTCGGGTGCGGGCAGCGCCCGCCGGTCGACCTTGCCGTTGCGGGTCAGCGGCAGCGCGTCGAGGACGACGAGGGCGGCCGGGACCATGTACTCCGGCAGCCGCTCGCCCAACTCTGCTCTCAGTGCAGCCGGTTCGAGGTCATTGCCGTCGGCGGGCACGACATAGCCGACGAGTTTGCGGTCCCCGGCACGGTCCTCGCGGACGACGACGGCACAGCGCGCCACCTCGTCGCGGGCGGCCAGCGCGGCCTCGATCTCACCGAGCTCGATCCGGAAGCCGCGCAGCTTGATCTGGTCGTCGGCGCGCCCGGCGAACTCCAGCTCCCCGTCACGCCGTTGGCGCACCAGGTCGCCGGTGCGGTACATCCGCTCCCCCGGCCCGCCGAACGGGCAGGCCACAAAGCGCTCCGCGGACAGTGCGGGGCGGCCGAGGTAGCCGCGGGCCAGGCCGGTGCCGGCGAGATACAGCTCGCCCGCCACTCCCGGCGGAACGGGGCGCAGAGCGCCGTCGAGGACATAGGTGCGGGTGTTGGGGAGCGGATGGCCGATGGGAACCGCGCCGGCCGGCACCGGGTCCTGGGCGCCGATGCGGTACTCGGTGGCGCTGATGGTGGTCTCGGTCGGCCCGTAGGAGTTGATGACCGTCGCGGTGGTGCGGCGGGCGCGCCAGGCGGTGACATCGGTGCCCTGCAATGCCTCGCCGCCCAGGACCAGTTCCGCGCTGGGTGCGGTGCTCGCGGGCAGCTCGCCGAGCAGCGCGAGATGGCTGGGGGTGGCCTTGAGGAAGGTGGCCGGCTCGGCGTCGGCGCGGTACTCCTCCAGCGGCCCGGCCCAGATCGTGCCGCCGGCCAGCAGCGGCACCCACAAGGTGGTTGCCGACAGGTCGAAGGAGATCGGCGAGTGCAGCAGCGCCACCCCGCGGGCCCCCTCGTAGGCGCCAACGGCCCAGGCGAGGTAGTCGGCCAGGGCCCGGTGCTCGACCACGACGCCCTTGGGGCGGCCGGTGGAGCCCGAGGTGTAGATGACATACGCCGGGTGGTGCGGGCGCAGCGGCCGGGCGCGGTCGGCGTCCATCAGGTCGGTGCCGTCGTGCCGGGCCAGTTCGGCGGCGGTGGCCGGATCGTCGAGGACCAGGCGCGGGAGGCCGGCGTCCGGGGCGAGCACCTCGCCGGTCTCCCGGTCGGTGATCACCAGCGCGGGCGCCGCGTCCTTGGCCAGGTAGGCGATGCGGTCGGCGGGGTAGGCCGGGTCGATGGGCAGATAGGCCGCACCGGACTTGGCCACGGCCAGCGGTGCGGCGACGAGGTCGGCACCCTGCGGCAGCAGGATCGCGACCCGGTCCTCGGCGCCGATGCCCCGGGCCGCGAGGAGGCGGGCGAGCCGGTTGCTGCGGGTGTTCAGCGCCGCATGGTCCAGTTCGGCTCCGGCGGCGTCGCGGACGGCCGCGCGCTGCGGCTCGGCGGCGGCGCGGGCTTCGAACCGCTGGACGAAGGTGGTGTCCGGCGTCGGCTCGGCGGTGTCGTTCCACACCTCCAGGAGAAGGCGCCGCTCGGCCGGCTCCAGCACCTCGAGCCCGTCGAGGGGTGCGTCCGGGTCCCGGACGGCCTGGTCCAGCAGGGCGCACAGCCGGCGGCCCAGCGCCTCGACGGTCTCCCGGTCGAACAGATCGGTGCTGTACTGGACGATTCCCTCGATGCCCGCGTGCGCTCCGTCGCCGGTGCGCCGTTCGCCGATGTTGAGGGAGAGGTCGAACTTGGCGGTGTCGACGTCCACATGGTGCGGACGGGCCGCCAGCGGGCCGAAGTCCAGCCGGGGTTCGGGGGTGTTCTGGAAGTCCAGCATCACCTGGAACAGCGGATGCCGCGACAGCGACCGCTCCGGATTGACCACCTCCACCAGCCGCTCGAACGGCACGTCCTGGTGTGCGTAGGCGGACAGGTCGGTGGTGCGCACCCGCTCCAGCAGCTGCCGGAAGCTCGGCGCGCCGGAGGTGTCGGTGCGCAGCACGAGGCTGTTGACGAAGAAGCCGACGAGATCGTCCAGGGCCTCTTCCGTACGGCCGGCGATGGCGGTGCCGATCGGGATGTCGGTGCCCGCGCCGAGCCGGGTGAGCAGGGCGGCGAGCCCGGCCTGCAGCACCATGAACATGCTGGTGCCGGTCTCCTTGGCCAGCGCGTCCAGCCGGGCGTGCAGCGCCGGCTCCAGGTGGAAGGGCAGCACGGCGCCCCGGTGCGAGGCGACGGCCGGGCGCCGCCGGTCGGTGGGCAGCGTCAGCTCTTCCGGCAGCTCGGCCAGCTGCTCGCGCCAGTAGTCGAGCTGGCGGCCCATCGGGGCGTCGGCGTCGTTCTCGTCGCCGAGCAGCTCCTGCTGCCAGAGGGTGTAGTCGGCGTACTGGACCGGCAGCGGCGCGGCCTCGGGCGCCCGGCCCGCGCACCGTGCGGCATAGGCGCCGGAGAGGTCGGCCGCCAGCGGCGTCACCGACCAGCCGTCACCGGCGATGTGGTGCAGCAGGAGCAGCAGCACATGGTCCTCGGGGCCGGCCGCGAACAGCCGGGCCCGGAAGGGCAGATCGGTGGCCAGGTCGAAGCCCTGCGCCGCGGCCTCGGCCAGCGCCGCGTCCAGGTCCCGCGGGGCGAGGTCCGTGACGGGCAGTTCGGGGCGGGCGTCGGCGGCGTCCAGCACGACCTGCCAGGGGGTGCCCTCCGCCTCGGGGAAGACGGTGCGCAGCGGCTCGTGCCGGGCCACCAGGTCGCCCAGCGCGGCGTGCAGCGCGGCGCGGTCCAGCGGCCCCGTCAGACGCAGTGCGAGCGGCATGTTGTAGCCGGCGCCGTGTTCCTCGAAGCGGTTGAGGAACCACAGGCGGCGCTGGGCGTACGACAGCGGGATCTCCGCGGGCCGCCGCCCGGCGCGCAGCACGGGCCGCGGTGCGGCACCGGTCGTGGCGCCCTCACCGGCGTCGAGTACGGCCGCCAGACGGGCCACCGTGGGCGCCTCGAAAAGGGTGCGGAGGGCGACTTCGATGCCGAGGGCGTTACGGACCCGGCCGGCGAGGCGGGTCGCGGACAGCGAGTGGCCACCCAGGTCGAAGAAGCTGTCGTCGATGCCGACCCGGTCCAGGCCCAGCACCTCGGCGAACAGCGCGACCAGCGTCTCCTCGCGCGGGGTGCGCGCCATGCGTCCGCCTGCGGCCTCGTGGGCGGGGGCGGGCAGCGCGGCCCGGTCGACCTTGCCGTTGCGGGTCAGCGGCAGCGCATCGAGGGTGACGACGGCGGACGGGACCATGTACTCGGGCAGGGTGCCGCGCAGCGCCTCGCGCGGATCGGCGTCGGCATCGGCGCCCGGGGCGGGCACGACATAGGCGACCAGGCGCTTGTCGCCGGGCCGGTCCTCGCGGACGACGACCGCGGCCTGGGCGAGGGTCCCCAGAGTGGTGAACGCCTTCTCGATCTCGCCCGGTTCGATCCGGAAGCCGCGCAGCTTGACCTGGTCGTCGGCGCGGCCCAGGAACTCCACGGTGCCGTCGGCGGTCCAGCGCACCAGGTCGCCGGTGCGGTACATCCGGGCACCGGGCTCACCGTAGGGGCAGGCAACGAACCGCTCGGCGGTCATGCCGGGCCGGTTCAGATAGCCACGGGCCAGACCCGCACCGGCGATGTACAGCTCACCGGGCACACCGGCCGGCACCGGCCGCAGACCGTCGTCCAGAACATAGACCGCCATGTTGTCCAGTGGCCGGCCGATGGGCACGGCCTCGGGCACCGGGCGGGTGACGGGCATCTTGTGGAAGGTGGCGAAGGTCGTGGTCTCTGTCGGGCCGTAGCCGTCGACGACGGTGACGGCGGGGCAGCCGGCGCGCAGCCGCCGCACGGAGGCCGCGGGCACCACATCGCCGCCGGTCCACACCTCGCGCACCCCGGCCAGCAGCCCCGGCTCATCGTCCACGACGAGCCGGAAGAGGCCGGCGGTCAGCCACAGACCGGTGACCCGGTGCCGGGCGATGGTGCTGCGCAGGGCGGGCAGGTCGAGGTCGCCGGGCGGAGCGACAACGGCCAGACCGCCGGAGAGCAGCGGCACCCACCACTCGTAGGTGGCGGCGTCGAACGCCTGCGGCGAGTGCACCAGCACCCGTTCGTGTGCGCCGTTGGCGAAGCCGCGGTCGGCGGCCAGCGCCGCCACATCGGCATGCGAGACGGCGACGCCCTTGGGGGTGCCGGTGGTGCCGGAGGTGAACATCACATACGCCAGACGGCGTTCGTCGATGGCCAGGCCCGGGTCATGGGCCGGCTGGAGCGCGAGCTGCGGGTCCGCGTCGACGGTGACGACGGTGGCGCCCGTGCCGTGATCGCCCTCGCCGGTGGCCCGGTCGGTGAGCACCACTCGGGCGCCGGTGTCGCGCAGGATGAACTGCCGGCGCTCGGCGGGGAAGCGGGCGTCCAGTGGCACATAGGCGGCGCCCGCCTTGAGAATGCCCAGCAGGCTCACGGCGAGCGCGGCGGAGCGCTCCTGGGCGACCGCCACCCGCGCCTCGGGGCCGACGCCCAGGGCCAGCAGCCGGTGCGCGATCCGGTTGGCGCGCGCATCGAGTTCGGCGTAGGTCAGCCGGGTATCGGCGTCCACGACCGCGGGCGCATCAGGGGTGCGGTGCACCCGCGCCGCAAACACCTCGGGCAGCGAACCGGCCGGGCGGGGGCGCGCGGTGGCGTTCCACTCGGTGAGCACCGTGCGGCGCTCGGCCTCGGACAGCACGGGCAGCGCCCCGATCCGCAGGTCCTCCGGCCCGGTCACGGCCGCCTGCAGCAGCCGCTGAAGCCGGTCCAGCAGACCTTCTACGGAGGAGCGGTCGAACAGATCGGTGCGGTAGATCGCAATGCCCTCGAGGCCGCCCTCGGGCAGCTCGCGGAACTCCAGCGACAAGTCGAACTTCGCCGTGTCGATGTCCGTCCACTCCTGCCGCGCCTCGACACCGCCGAGGGACGCCGTGGCGCGCCGGGTGTTCTGGAGGGCGAGCATGACCTGGAAGAGCGGGTGCCGGGAGAGGGAACGGGAGGGGTTGAGGACCTCCACCAGCCGCTCGAACGGCACCTCCTGATGCGCGTATGCCGCCAGGTCGGTGTCCCGCACCCGCTCCAGCAGTTCACGGAACGACGGATCACCGGAGGTGTCGGTACGCAGCACCAGCGTGTTGACGAAGAAGCCGACCAGATCATCCAGCGCCTCGTCCGTACGACCCGC
>NZ_JBEZJZ010000174.1:0-11430 GCF_040651455.1 Streptomyces sp. NPDC048483 | reverse complement strand
GGAAGATCCTCCCGGCGCTTCACATTGAGCTTGCGGTACACCTTGGTCAGGTGCTGCTCCACGGTGCTCGTCGTGATGTACAGCTGGCGGGCTATCTCCCGGTTCGTATGTTCCATCGCGGCCAGCGCGGCGACCCGCCGCTCCGCGTCGCTCAGCGTCTCCACACCGTCGGTCTGCGGCCTGTCCAAGCCGTCGGCGGTTTCCGATGTGGGCAGGAGCAGCCGGCACAGCTGCTCGGTGCCGCAGTCCCGTGCGATCTGCATCGCCTGATGACCCATCATCCGGGCACGGTTGAACTCCCCGAGCTCGTGGTGGACATGGCTCAGCTCCGCCAGCGCGCACGCCAATTCGCCACGATCACCGCAATCCTGTAGCAGCGAGATGGCCTCCCGCAGCAGTGGGGGGCGCTGCTTGAGAGGCTTCGCCGCGGCCAGCACGCGAAGCGTCATGCCTCGCGTCCGCGGGTTGTCCGCCCCCGGCATGGACAGCTGCTCCACGACCAGTTCCCGCGCGGCCTCGCTCTGGTCCATCCCGAGCTGCACCCGCGCCAGGTCGCTGCGCCACGGTACGAGCGCGGGCAGGTCCAGTGACCATTCCCGTACGAGATCACCACAGCGCCGGAAATCGGAGCGGGCTGCCTGTAACCGTTTGGTGGCCAGATAGTGGTGGCCGCGGGCGTGCAGGTACTTCAGTCCGTAGAGCCCCTGGAACGCGGCCTTCGGATCGGACCGGCGCACCAGCCGGGACGCCTCCTCGTGCTTGCTCATGGCGGTCTGCGCGAGCAGCTGCACCGACAGCGGATAGCCGATGGCCACACCCCATCCGTGCCCGGAGATGAGCTGGATCGCCTCCTTCGCCTGCCGCTCGGCTGTGGGGAAATCCCCCTGGCGCAGGGCGGTCTCGGCCAGGACCGCGCTGAGCACCGCCTCCCACGTGGTCGCTCGTCGGGCCCGCGCCTCCACCAGGAATGCCTGACAGGTGGACGCGGCCTTGTCGGTGCGACCCGCGTGGATCAGGAGGGACAGTCCGAACTGCACCACGCCGATCGAGGCATCGGACAGCGAGGCACTGGCCAGGATGGACTCGGCCCAGTCGATCGCCTTGGCATGGGGGCCGTCGCTGAGAGCGGAGGTCAGCGCGGACGAGGCGGTGAACTCGTCCGGATGTGGCACATCGTGGTCGGTGGCCCTCGGTGCACCGTCCGCCTCGCGCACCGGCTTCGGCTGCTCCCGACGCAGCCAGTGATGGAAGTTCTCGAGATTGCCCAGATCGGCCGCGATCGACGGGTCAGAGGCGTCGGTGTTGGCCTCCAGCTGCCGCAGCAGCTCCTGGGCGTCCTCCAGCCGGCTGCGCCAGAGCAGATAGCGGGAGACCGTGATCGCATCCCGCTCCTCCAGAAGCCCCTCCACTAATGCTTCCTTGAGCGGGGTGAGGTGGGAGGCGACGGCGGAGGGATCGTGGCGCCACTTCAGTCGTGCCAGCGACAGCGTCAGCGATGCGCGCAGCCTGGCGTCCTCGCAGCAGTACCGTGCGAGTTCGAGGCATTGGGTGGCGAACTCCACCTGGTCCTCGGCGAGGGCGTGGGTGCACGCGTCCTGCAACACGGCGACGGCCCATTGATCCGGTGCGGTCCCCGCGGCGATGAGATGGTCGGCGACACTGATGGGGTCGGCGCCGCTGTCGTGGAGGAGGCGGGCCGCATGCAGGTGCATCCGTGCGCTGTCGTCGAGGGGGAGGGTGTTGAGCACGGCGGCGTTGACGGCCGGGTGCCGCAGTTGCCCGTCCCTCTGTAGCCGGGAGCGGGTGAGGACGCCCATGATCTGTTCGACCCGGGCACTCTTCATGCCGGTGACCTGGCCTATGAGGGACGGGCTGGAGTGCGCACCGAGCAGGGCGAGCCCACGGGCGACCTCGATGGTGCTCTGATCCCAGCGGTACAGACAGGCGAAGACGGCCTGCTGGAACGCCTCCTTGGCGATCGGCTTCGCCGAGAGCGCTCTTCCGCCGCCGGGCTGCCGGAGCGTCCCGTCCTCGATGAGCCCGCCCAGCAGCAGTGGGTTGCCGCCGCTCACCTCGCTGTAGGCGGGGGCCAGTTGGGCCGCTGTGGCCTCGTCGACGTACTCGGTCAGCACTTCGGTGATCCCCGCCACGGTGAGCGGCAGCAGCTCGACGCGGTGGCAGTTGGGCTGTCGCAGCAGCTCGGCGCGGAAGGTGGGATGGTTGGGGGGCGAGACCTTGCAGTCGTTGATGATGACCAGCAGCCGCTCGCTCCTCAGACGCCGCAGCAGGAACAGCAGAATCTGCAGCGACGGGTCGTCGGCGTACTGCACGTCATCGACGCCGATCAACACGGTCTTGTGGGCGGCCAGTTCCAGGAGTGCGTTGCACAGCTCACGGGCGAGCTGCGCGGTGGTTTGCTCCATGACCACCGGATCCGGGCCCTCCGGGGCGGGTGCCGGGGTCTGTCTGAGCAGCGTGCGGACCTGCGGATCAACCCATGGCTGAAGCCCCTGATCGTGTAGCAACTGGCTGATGAGGCCGAATGGATGGCTCTGCTCGGCGCGAGAACCGGTCGCGGTGAGAATCAGAGCCCCTGATTCTTCAGCTTCATCGGCAAATGTATGGAGCAGCGCGGTCTTGCCGCAGGCGACCGGCGCTTCGACCAGGACGGTCTGTGCCTTGCCCTGCTCCGACTTGGAGTACAGATCCCTGAGCAGAGTAATCTCGAAGTTACGCTCTGCGAATAGCATGCACTTATCCCCCTTCCAAGCCCCCAAGTCGCCGTAAAAATTGCGTGAACGCTTGGTCAAGTGAATTTCTACGCGTGGCGGCGTTAAGGAGCTTGTCAAACCCGTTGCTACGCAAATCTATCGCATACGGTTGGCGGCTGTGCACGTCGAATACTCTGTCCGCTCCCGTCGCCCAATACGCGATGGCCTCTGCCGGTTCGGTCGGCATGCTCGCGATTCGCGCCAAACTCGGTCCGAGAGGGGCCGGCCCGCACATCGGGGCATCGCACGTCTCATCCCGCGGGAAATCCCGCCGCCGAGAGAGAAACTGACAGTCCGGCAGATATAACCGCTGCGTGACCACCATTCTCCAAGGCACGTCGGCGGTGAGTTCCGACCGCCCCGCCTCGGAGAGCCGCGCCACCCTGCGGGGTCATGCACCGGGCGCGCGGTTGAGATATGCCAACACGGCCAGCACCCGGCGGTTGTTGTCGTCGGAGGCGGTCAGACCCAGCTTGTTGAAGACCCTTGTCGTGTGCTTGCTGACCGCGCCCTCGCTGATGTACAGCTGCGCCGCGATGGCCGTGTTGGACCAGCCCTCGGCCATGAGCCGGAGGACCTCGATCTCCCGGAACGTCAGCTTGCCCATCGTCGTCGTGGTGGCGTTGCTGGTCAGCAGCTTGCTGATGACCTCGGGGTCCAGGGCGGTGCCACCGGAGGCGACCCGTCGCACCGCCTCGATGAACTGGGCCTCGTCCAGTACCCGGTCCTTCAGCAGATAGCCGACCCCGCCGGCCGCGTCGGTCAGCAGCTCTCGGGCGTACAGCTGCTCGACATGCTGGGACAGCACGAGCACGGGCAGGCCGTGGTGTTCACGGCGGGCGGACAGCGCGATGCGCAGCCCCTCGTCGGTGTGTGACGGTGGCAGTCGCACGTCGACGACGACGATGTCCGGCACGTGCTGCTGGAGAGCCTGCTCCAGCTCCGGGCCGCTGCCCACCGACGCGATGATCTCGAAGCCGTTCGAGCTGAGCAGGTTGCTGATCCCGTCCCTCAGCAGAAAAAGATCTTCGGCGAGGACGACTCGCATTGCAGCTCCAAAGGGCAGAACCTCGCGGCGGGGCGTGACCAGGCGCAGTGTACTGGCCTCGACTTGTCGGCGGTGTGAGCGCAGCGTTCGCTTTGCCGCCCATGGCTCGTTACCGCCGTCCCGGGGCGCACGTCGAGGCGCCCTCACCTCGCAGGGCCGGCGGCCACCCGGCCCCTCCTCCGCGCCGCACCACGACCATTCCGGAAGGGCCCCTTAGGGGGGTATTAGGGGTGGTAGGCCGGCGAACCCGGGACGTACGCTCGCCGAGCGAAGATATGAATTCGCTTGATTTCTTCGCCGTCGATTCGGCGATGCGGGCCTATTGCGCGCCGCATCCTGAAGAAGAGGCGTGGAGGTACGTGTCCGGTTACCCAGGCGAGTTCGTCGCGCCGGGGTGACCACAGGCGATTCGAGCGCACGTCGACGTTCGTTGCTCGTTCGGCCAGTGCGTGAACACACGGGGGTACCAGGGGCTTTGAATGGCTGAAGGGCGCAGCATGCGCGGGAATGACATAGCCATCGTCGCGTTGGCCTGTCGATTTCCGCGCTCGGCGGATCGACGTGCATTTCTTCCCGACGGGCAGGACGTCGGCCGGGACGGATCGGCGAGGCAGGCGGGGCACGGCGCGAAAGAGCCCGTGCTGGTGGTGCTGGCCCGGGAAGCGCTGCAACCACTGAGCATGTCGGCCGGCCGCCCAGCGGACAACAGTGCCGAACTCTTCCTCTGCGGGAACGCGGCGGACGACGCACCTCTCCTGCATCCCTTCTTCGGGGAACTCAAGGCCGATGCGCCCGTGCGAACCGGGCACGCCTCCCTGCCCGAATCCGTTCGCCGCGCCTGCGCCGGCCTGCTGGCCGGGGAGTCGGCGCTGGCCGTCGTCGGCGGAACCTGGCCGAACGCGGGCGGACACGGCATGGAAGAGTCCGCCCGCGCGGAAGAGCCCGGCTCGGAAGCCGGGGCGCTGTTCGTACTCAAGACGGTTTCGCGCGCGATCGACGACGGCGACCGTGTTCTGTGCGTGATGCGCGGCGGCGCGGAGCACACTCCCACGGAGAGTGGTGCGTCGCTAAGGACCGCGGACCGGGCCGACGCCGAGACCGGATGGCAGCCGGAGGTCCGGTCGGCGGCCATGCTGGCCAGGACCGTACTCCGCTGGGACCGCGGCGAGTCCGACACGCCGGATGCGGCCGGCGAAGCCGGTCACGGTGCCCAAGACGGCCGCGAAGAGGTCGCGGTCACGCTGACGTCAGACGCCCCCGACGAGCCTGGCTGCCATCTCGTCCTGTCCGCATGGGCGAAGGACGTCGGCGAGCGCGGCATGGCGTTCATGTTCTCCGGCCAGGGCAGCCAGCGGCCTGCCATGGGGCAGCGGCTCCACCGCACGTACCCCGTCTACCGGCAGGCGTTCGACGAGGTCTGTCGTCACCTGGATGCCGGGCGCGACGTGCCGCTCGCCTCGGTGGTCTTCGGGGACGACGACTTCGCGCTCCTCAACCGGACGGACTACACCCAGGCTGCGCTGTTCGCCGTCGAGGTCGCCCTGTTCCGGCTGGTCGAGAGCTGGGGGCTACGGCCTGACTACCTGATCGGGCACTCCATCGGCGAACTGGCCGCCGCCCACGTGTCCGGAGTGCTGTCGCTGGCGGACGCCTGCGCGCTCGTGTCGGCCCGCGGCCGGCTGATGCAGGCGCTGCCGGAGGGCGGCGCGATGGTGGCGGTCCAGGACACGGAAGAGAGGGTAGAGGCCGAACTCGACGGCCAGAACGGTGCAGTGGAGATCGCGGCCGTGAACGGCCCGTCCTCCGTTGTCGTCTCCGGCGACGAACAGGCCGTGCTCGACATCGCCGCACGCTGGTCGGCGGCGGGCCGCAAGACCAGCCGCCTGCGCGTCAGCCACGCGTTCCACTCCCCGCACATGGACGCCATGCTGGAGGCTTTCCGCCGCGTGGCGGAAAGCCTCACCTTCCACGCGCCGTCCATCCCGATCGTGTCCAACGTGACCGGCGACATCGCCCGCGGCGAGGACATCGCCTCCCCCGACTACTGGATCCGGCACGCCCGCAGGTCCGTACGCTTCCTGGACGGCGTGCGCCGCCTCGACGCGGCCGGAGTGGCGACCTTCCTCGAACTCGGCCCGGACGCGATCCTGAGCACGCTCGTCCGCGACTGCCTCCCCGACAGCGCCGTACCGGCCGTCGTCGTCTCGGTCCTGCGCCGCGACCGCGACGATCTCGCCACCCTCGATGCCGCCGTGGCGCGATGCCGCCGGCCGCACGACCAGGCGCCCACTTCCCCGCGCACCGCCTCTCGATCCGACGTGGTCCCCGCCGACCGGCACGGGCTGGGCGCGCTCGCGGAGCCCGAGCAGCACCGGAGGCTCATCGAGCTCGTACGCTCTGAGGTGGCACGCGTGCTCGACGTCGAGCCATCCCACCGGATCGGGGACGACGGCACGTTCACCGACCTGGGCGTCGACTCGCTGACGGCCGTGGAGATACGCGACGCGCTCAGCGCCGCAACCGGCTCACGGCTGCCGAGCACCCTCGTCTTCGACCACCCCACGCCGCGTGCCCTCGCGCAGCGGCTCCGCCACGAACTCCTCGGCGACGGCGACCCGGACTTCGGTCAGGAAGCGTCGGCCGCGGCAGCCGATCCGGACGAACCCCTTGCCATCGTGGCGATGAGCTGCCGCCTGCCTGGCGGCGTCCGGTCTCCCGAGGACCTCTGGCGTCTGGTCCACTCCGGCACCGACGCCATCACCGGCTTCCCGGAGGACCGCGGTTGGGACACCGAGCGACTGTTCCACCATGACCCGGAGCGGCCCGGCGCCTCGCACACCCGCGAGGGCGGCTTCGTCCACGACGCCGGCCACTTCGACCCCGGTCTCTTCGGCATCTCGCCGCGTGAGGCGCTGGCGATGGACCCGCAGCAGCGGCTGCTGCTGGAGCTGAGCTGGGAGGCCCTCGAACGGGCCGGCATCGACCCGCTCTCCCTGCGCGGCAGCAGGACCGGCGTGTTCGCCGGGACGAACGGCCAGGACTACGGGACGCTGCTGCTCGGCGCACCGGACGATCTTGAGGGCTATCGGGGCACCGGCAGCGCCGCGAGCGTGATCTCCGGCCGAGTGGCCTACACCTTCGGGTTCGAGGGCCCGGCGGTGTCGGTGGACACGGCCTGTTCGTCGTCACTGGTGGCACTGCACACGGCCGCCCAGTCGCTGCGCGCGGGCGACTGCTCGCTGGCCCTGGTCGGCGGCGTCACGGTCATGGCGACCCCCGCGAAGTTCGCCATCTTCTCCCGGCAGCGCGGGCTGGCGGCCGACGGCCGCTGCAAATCCTTCGCCGAGGCGGCAGACGGCACCGGCTGGAGCGAGGGCGCCGGGATGCTGCTGGTGGAGCGGCTGTCGGACGCCCGCAGGAACGGGCACCGGGTACGGGCCGTGATACGCGGTTCGGCGGTGAACCAGGACGGCGCGTCGAACGGTCTCACGGCACCGAACGGCCCCTCCCAACAGCGCGTGATCCGAGCGGCGTTGGCCAACGCCGGACTGTCCTTCGCCGATGTGGACGCGGTCGAGGCACACGGCACCGGCACCAGGCTGGGTGACCCGATCGAGGCGCAGGCGCTGCTGGCCACGTACGGGCAGGGACGGGACGAGGACCGGCCGCTGTGGCTGGGATCGTTGAAGTCGAACATCGGCCATGCGCAGGCCGCCGCCGGTGTGGCCGGCATCATCAAGATCGTCGAGGCGATGCGGCACGGGGTGCTGCCGAGGACGCTGCACGTCGATGAGCCGTCCTCGCACGTGGACTGGTCCGCGGGCGCCGTGCGACTGCTGACCGAGGCCCGGCCGTGGCCGGAGACCGACCGGATGCGGCGCGCGGGGGTGTCCTCGTTCGGCGTGAGCGGCACGAACGCGCACGTGGTGTTGGAGCAGGCGCCGCCGGCCGAGCGGGAGGAATCCGCCGGGGACGCGGCGCCCGTGGCTACCGGTGCCCGTACCGTGGTGCCGTGGGTGGTGTCGGCGAACTCCGAGGCGGGGGTGCGGGCACAGGCGGAGCGGCTGCACGGCTTCTTGGCGGCACGGCCGGAACTGTCCCCCGTGGATGTGGGCTTCTCCCTGGCGACGACGCGGGCGGGATTGGATCAGCGCGCGGCCGTGGTGGGCGACCACCGGGACGCGCTGCTGGCGGGGCTGCTCGCGCTGGCGAGGGGCGAACCCGCCGCGGGTGCGGTGCGCGGCCTGGCGACGGCCGGTGGCCGCGACCGGCTCGGGGTGCTGTTCTCCGGTCAGGGCGCGCAGCGGCTGGGCATGGGACGCGAACTGCACGACCGGTTCCCGGCGTTCGCGACGGCATTCGACGAGGTGTGCGGTCAGCTGGATCGTGCCCTGGACCTGTCGGTCCGGGCCGTGGTGTGGGGCGCGGGCCAGGCCGAGTTGCATCAGACCGTGAACGCTCAGGCCGGGCTGTTCGCCGTCGAAGTGGCGCTCTTCCGGCTGCTGGAGTCCTTCGGTATCGCGCCCGATGTGCTGATCGGGCATTCCGTAGGGGAGCTTTCGGCGGCGCATGCGGCCGGGGTGCTGTCGCTGGAGGACGCGTGCACGCTGGTGGCGGCGCGTGGACGCCTGATGCAGGCGCTGCCGCGGGGCGGGGCCATGCTCGCGATCCAGGCGCGCGAAGAGGAGGTCACCGCACAGCTGGGCGACGCGGTGTGGCTCGCGGCGGTCAACGGCCCCGAGTCGGTGGTGGTGTCCGGCGACGCGGACGCGGTCGAGGCCGTGGAGCGCTGGGCGAGGCAACGCGGCCGGAAGACGAACCGGTTGCGGGTCTCGCACGCGTTCCACTCCCACCGCATGGATGGCATGCTGGAGGAGTTCGCCCAGGTCGCCGAGCGGCTGGAGTACCGGGCGCCGCGGATTCCCGTGATCTCCACTCTCACCGGCGAGACCGCCTCCGAAGAGGAATTGTGCTCGCCCGCGTACTGGGTGCGTCAGGTCCGGGAGACCGTCCGGTTCGCGGACGCGGTACGTACGGCCGCCGTTCAGGGCGTGACCCGGTTCGTCGAGGCCGGCCCGGACAGCGTGCTGGCTGCCCTGGCCGACACCACACTCGCCGACAGCGAGACGGGCACAGTCTGCGTCGCGATGCAGCGCGCCGACCGCGACCCGGAACTCAGCCTCGTCACCGCACTCACCCGACTTCACGTCCACGGTGTGGACATCGCCTGGAGCAGGCTGTTCGCAGGCGCCCGGACGGTTGAGCTGCCGACCTACGCCTTCCAGCACCAGCGCTACTGGCTCGACGCGCCGCCCACCGCACCCGGGGCGAACTCGGCCCGAACGACAGACCTCCAGTTCTGGGAGGCCGTGGCCGACGAGAACTGGGACACCCTTCGCACCGCTCTCGGCATGCAGGACGACGAGTCGCTGTCCGCGGCCCGTACGGCGCTCTCCACGTGGCGCCAGGCCCGCGACAGCGACACAACCGTCGACCAATGGCGCTACCGGATCCGGTGGAAGACGGTCACACCCGCCTTCCCCGGGGTCCTTGGCGGGACCTGGCTGCTGGTGCAGCCCTCCGCCGACGAGACGGCCGACGCAGTCGCCACCGCGCTCACCGCGGCCGGTGCCCACGTCGTACGCGTGTCCGTGGACGGCGTCGACAACCGCGCGGCGATGGCGGAGTACATCACGGCCGTACTGGACGGCGCCGGAGAGCCGGCAGCGGTGGTGACCACCCTCGCCACCGATCCCGTACCCCACGTCCGCTTCCCGTCGCTGCCCCGCGGCATCGCCGCGGTCACGGCACTGCTTCAGGCGCTCGCCGACCTCGGCACCGCCGCACCGCTGTGGTGCCTCACCCGCGGTGCCGTATCCGCTTCCTCCGCCGACCGCCTCGACGCGCCCGCCCAGGCACTGGCCTGGGGGCTGGGCAGCGTGGCCGCTCTGGAGCACCCGCGGCTATGGGGCGGGCTCGTCGATCTTCCGCCGGTGCTGGACGACCGTGCGGCGGACCGGCTGTGCGCCGTACTCTCCGGCCGAACGGGCGAGGACCAGGTCGCCGTCAGGGACTCCGGCGTGCTGGCCCGCCGCCTGGTGCGCAGCCCCCGCGGGGCCGCCGCACGCTCCCGCACCGGCGACCGGGCCCCGCACGGCTCGACACTCATCACGGGCGGCACCGGGGCGCTGGGCGCGGACGTGGCCCGCCGGCTGGCCCGCGACGGCGCCGAGCACCTCGTACTGACCAGCCGACGCGGTCCGAACGCCCCCGGCGCCCCCGACCTCAAGGCCGAACTCACCGCCCTCGGCGCGGACGTCACCATCGTGGCCTGCGACGCGACGGACCGGGAGGCACTGGCCGCGCTGCTCGCCGGGCTGCCCGCGGACCGCCCGCTGCGGGCCGTCGTGCACGCCGCCGGAACGCTCGCCGACGGCACACTGGAGACGCTGACGCCCCAGCGATTCGCGGACGTGCTGGACTCCAAGACGCTCACCGCACATCATCTGCACGAACTGACCGCCCACCTCGACCTGAGCGCCTTCGTCCTGTTCTCCTCCGACACCGGCACGCTGGGCAGCGCCGGCCAGGCCAACTACGCAGCGGCCAACGCCTATCTCGACGCCCTCGCGCAGCACCGCCGGGCGCAGGGGCTCGCGGCCACCTCCATCGCCTGGGGCCCGTGGGCCGGGCACGGCATGGCCGCACGCGGCCCCGCTCATGACCGGCTGCGGCTGCGGGGACTCGGCGCCATGGCACCGGATCTCGCCATCGGCGCCCTGAGCCAGGCCCTGGACGACGACGAGACGCTGCTGACCGTCGCCGACATCCAGTGGGAACGGTTCGCGGCGGCGTTCACCGCGGCCCGCCGCAGCCCGCTCCTCAGCGAGCTGCCCGAGGCCGAACAAGCCGTCACCGGCACGACCCCCGACGCCCAGGACACCGCCTCACCGGCCGGTCGCCTGGCGGGACTCCCTGCGCCGGAACGGCTGCGCACCCTCACCGAGTCGGTACGCACCCACGCCGCATCGGTGCTCGGCCACGCCGACCACGACGCGGTGGCCGCGGACCGCTCCTTCAAGGAACTCGGCTGCGATTCGTTGACCGCCGTCGAGCTGGCGAACGTGCTCGGCGCGGCGACCGGCCTGCGACTGCCTGCCACCGCCGTGTTCGACCACCCGACGCCGCGCGCGCTCGCCGAGCACCTCCTCGCCGAGCTCTTCCCGGACACCGGTGCCCCGCACGCCGCCGACGCGACGACGACGCCCGCCACCTACGCCCAGGGCGCCGACGATCCGATCGCGATCATCGGCATGGCCTGCAGGTTCCCCGGCGGCATCCGGACCGCGGAGGAGCTCTGGACCTTCGCCGCCGAGGGCCACGACGCGATCGACGACTTCCCGGCCGACCGCGGCTGGGACGTCGAGAGCCTCTATGACCCTGACCAGAACGGGCCGGGCAAGTCCTCCGTACGCACGGGCGGCTTCCTGCACGACGCGGCCGAGTTCGATCCGGAGTTCTTCGGGATCTCCCCGCGTGAGGCGCTGGCGATGGACCCGCCAGGCCGTGCGCCCGCCCGTCGACGCCGACGCGGTCCGCTCGGAACTGGAC
>NZ_JBEZJZ010000173.1:0-11767 GCF_040651455.1 Streptomyces sp. NPDC048483 | reverse complement strand
GGCGGCCCGTGCCACCCCCGGACCGGCGTGCTCAGGCCGCGCCGAACAGCTCCGCGAGGCCGCGCTCGACGGCGAGCAGCGTCCGCTCCCGGCCCGCGGGCACCGCCTCGTACGAGCGCGCCAGGAACAGCCGCACCTCCGCGGTCTTCAGCTGCACCATGGCGATGCCCTCGTCCGCGTGGAACTCCATCACCGTGCGGTCCGGTCCCAGGGGCCGCACCCGCACGTCGCCCCGCCCGGCGGGCCCGCGCAGCCCCTCGTCCAGCAGCTCGCGGGCGAACGCCCAGTCCACCGCGACACCGTCCAGCGAGATCTCGGGCGGGAAGGACATCCGTACGGCGAGCGGGTCGGCGGGTTGGTAGTGCAGCACGGCAGGCACCGCGTGCGGGCCGGGGGTGGTCGCGAGGAGACGGACCTGGACGGCGTGGTCGATAACGCTGGGCATCGCGCTGCTCCCTCACGGCTGTCGGTCGCGGACACACGTCCTGGACACGGCTCATTCAGTTCGTTGAGTAGGACGGTGGGCCGGGGGGAGCCGTGCACACGACAGGGGAGCCAGTGAGGTGATCTGCGTCACATGCGAGGGGGTGGGCGGGCCGGCCCCTACGCCACGGTGTGGAACAGCGCCGCCGCCTCGCCCCGCGACTCGACCCCCAGCTTGGTCAGGATGTTCGCGACATGGAACTTCACCGTCGACTGGCTGATGTGGAGTTCCTCGGCGATCATCCGGTTGCGGTGGCCGAGCGCCAGCCGGGCCAGGACCTGCAGCTCCCGCTCGCCCAGGGCGGTGAGCGGGTCGGGCGCGGGATCCTGGGACGCGCTCAGCGGGATCGTCGCGGACACCGTGGACCCCCAGCCGGGCACCGCGTCCACATCCAGCCGTCCCTTCAGCACCTCGAGCCGCTCCATCAGCAGGCCGGGGGAGAGGGACCGCGGGGTGAGGGTGCCGGGTCCGTCGTCGCGGACCGTCGCGCGCAGCTCGGTGTCGGTGAGGTGCCAGCCCACGTGCACACGGCTCATCGCCTCCTGCTCCAGCACCTTCAGCAGCACCGCCCGGACCGTTGCCCGCGCCGTGTGCGCCACGTCGGCGGCCACCGTCCGCGTGCAGTCCGGCGGGCCCAGCTCGAGCCGTACGGGGCTGTGGCGCACCAGCGGCCGCAGCGAGTCGGCGAGCCGGGCGAAGGCCTGGCCGGCCGGCTCCTCGGCGATCTCCTGGTCCCGCTCCGCGTCCGCGCGCAGCTCGACCAGGGCCGTCACGGCCAGATCCGTGGCGGTGGCGCGGGCCGCCGCATCGTCGAGTTTCCGGCTGCGCAGCACTGCCAGCAGTCCCGTGAGCGCGGCCGAGTACCCCTCGCCCAGCTCGGCGATCACCCGGGCCCGGGTCCCGGCGGCCGTCCGCGAGCGGGCCAGCGCACCGGGCAGGGCCTCCGTCGCCATCCGGTCGAAATGGCTGGTCACCACGTCCCACAGGGCCTGCACGAGGTCGGTGGCCTCCTGGCCGGCGGGGTCGGCGTCCGCTTTCCGTACGAGCAGCAGGACCGCGCCCCGCGGCGTGGCATCGCTCGTCACGGCGAGCACCGTCCGCTCGGCGCCGGCGAGGGTGAGGGTGCCCTGCCAGGGCCGTCCCGGTGTGCCCGAGGTGAGCAGCGGGGCCAGGTCGGCGGTGGTGAGCCGGCCGGTGATCTCCGGGTCGCCGTGCGTCTTGAACGGCGAGTGCGCGCAGTGCGTGGAGAGTTCGGCGGCCGCCAGGTGCGGGACCAGGTCGGCCAGGAGTGCCGACAGCCGGGGCAGGATCTCGCCCAGCGGCCGGCGGATCACCTCGTATGCGGCGGTCAGCGCGGGTATGGCTCCGGTTCCGGTCAGCTCCATGCGGCTCAGCGTAACCAGGGGGCGCGGGCCGGGTCCTGTCCTTTTGGCCAGGTGGGACTGTTCCGATGGCTGGCCGCACCGCCTCCCCGGACGGGTGAGGCTGAAGCCATCAACCCACCGCTTTCCACACATCGAACGGGGAGACCGACATGCGAGCAGTCATCTACAACGAGTTCGGCGGCGCAGATGTCCTCACCTACGGGGACACCGCCAAGCCGGAGCCCGCGCCGGGCGAGGTCCGGGTGCAGGTGGTGACGGTCGGCGTCAACCCCCTTGACTACAAGCGGCGTTACGGGTGGGTGGAGCAGTTCTACCCGACGACGTTCCCCGCCGTGCCCGGCCTGGAGTTCGCCGGGGTCGTGGACGCACTCGGCGACGGAGTCACCGAAGTGGCCGTCGGCGACGAGGTGTTCGGCTGGACCCGGACGGGCGCGTACGCCGAGTACGCCATTGCGGGGGACATCGTCCGCAAGCCCGCCGAGCTCTCCTTCGTGGCCGCGGCGACGCTGCCCGTCGCCGGGGAGACCGCCCAGCGCGTCCTTGGCGAACTCGGCCTGAAGGACGGCGAGACCCTGCTCCTGCACGGCGCGGCGGGCGCGGTCGGCCAGGTGGCCGTGCAGCTCGCGGTGGCCCTGGGAGCCACCGTGATCGGGACGGCGTCCCCGGCCAACCACGACTTCCTGCGGTCGCTGGGGGCGGTCCCGGTGGCGTACGGGGACGGCCTCGCCGACCGGGTCCGGGCGGCCGCCCCGCAGGGCATCGACGCGGTCTTCGACGCGGCCGGACACGACGCGCTGCCGGTCTCGATCGCCCTGCGGGGCGGGACGACCGACCGCATCGTCACCATCGCCGACCCCCAGGCCGCCGACCACGGGGTGCCGTTCTCGCCGGGCGGGACGCCGCCGGAGACGGTCCGCGCATGGCTGGCCGCGCAGGCCCGCCTGGCCGTCGAGGGGAAGCTCTCCGTGCCGAGGGTCGCCGAGACCTTCCCGCTCGCCGATGCCGCCAGGGCGCAGGAGGTGAGCGAGGCGGGCCATGCGCGCGGCAAGCTCGTCATCGAGATCTGAGCCGCTGGGTGGTCTCCCCGGAGGGTGTCGTGCCGGGGTGCACCGTGCCGGGGTGCACCAGGAACTCCTCCAGGATTCCGGGTGCCGCCGTCGCGGCGAGGGCCGGTGCGTCGGCGGCGGCGAGGTCGGGGAGGCGATAGCCGTCCTCGCCCGCTGCCACCGCCGCGGTCAGCGTGACCAGCCCGGCCCGCCGGGTGAACGGTGAGGTCGAGAACGTCCAGGCGGCGATCGCCTCGCGCTGGAGGGCGAGGGTGTCGCGGCTGAACGTGCCCGAGCGGATGACCAGATAGCGGCCGCGGAGGCCATGGCCGAGACTGCGGTACGCGTCCCTTGCCAGCCACTCCACGGCGGCCGCGCCGACGGCGGCACAGAGCCAGGCGCAGTGCAGCAGGACGGGTGTGAACGCGGCCCCGAAAGCGGCGAGGACGGCCCCGAGGGCGGCGAGGACGGCAGTGGCGGGGAGCACCACGAAGAGCAGACCGCGCATCCGCCGCCGGCGGAGGGCGACCTTGGGGTGCGGGGTGAGCGGCCTCTGCGTGGCGCCCGGCGTCAACTCCGTTGCGGGGAACGGTGATTGCAGGGCGCCGCTCGCCACCCGCAGCGCCTCGCGGCGCGGTGCCGGCGGCATCAGCCCGCTGCGGCGGCGGTTCTCCTCGCGGTTGCCGAGGCCGCCCGCCACCGCGCGGACCAGCGCGCCGCCGCCGGCCCGCAGCAGCAGCGGTTCCCGTACCAGCACGCCCCGCAGCCGGGCCCGTTCGATGGTGACGGAGCGGGTGGTGAGCAGCCCGCGGCGCACTCCCAGCGTGTGGGCGTCGGTCCACTCCAGGCAGTAGTTCCACCAGTTCTCGACGTAGAGGACGACCGCGCCCACCGAGCCGAGGGCCAGGACGGCGAGCAGCGCGGCCGGGACCGTCAGCCACAGCATGCTGGTGCCGAATTCGTGGAACGCCCGCTGGACGAAGCCGATTTTCCAGGGCTCGATACCGATGCCGTCCAGCGCGCGGTAGGCCGCCCCGGCCACGACGAACACTCCGCCGATGACCCAGAACGTGAGCGGCGCGTACCGCAGCCAGCGCCAGTTGATACGGGCCAGCACCGGGTCCTCGGCGGCCGTCCCGGTGTGGGCACGGGCGAGCAGCTCGGCGCGCAGCCGGTCCGCTTCGGCGACCTTGAGCGCCTCCAGCGACAGCTCATTGCCCCGGTCCCCCGAGCCGGCCGTACCGGCCCGCAGTACGGTGACCCCCAGCAGCCGGTGGAACGGGGTCGCGGTCAGATCGACGGTACGGATGCGGTGCAGCGGCACGCTCCGCAGCCGCCGGTTCAGCAGCCCGCTGCGTACCTCGAAGCTGTCGTCGGTGATGCGGAAGTCCGTACGGGCCCAGCGGATCAGGCCGATCGCGGTGAGGACGGCGAAGGAGGCGGCCATGGCGGCGAGCGTGATCCACGCCTCGAGGGTGATCCGGCCCCCGGTGGCCAGCGCTGTCAGTGCCAGCGAACCGAACGGTGCCATCATCCAGCCGCAGTGCACCAGCAGCGTGCGCGGATCCAGCCGGCGCCACTGCGGCGTGGCGCCGGGGGCGGCGGGGCTGTCCGGGGTCAGGGGCGCACTCATGCCGCATCTCCCGGCACGTCCTGGGCGGCTTCGCTGATCCGCCGCGACAGCTCCTCGGCGTCCGCGTCGGACAGCCCCGCGATCTTGATGTCGCCCGCGGTGGACGCGGTGGTGACGGTCACCGTCGCCAGCCCGTACCGCCGCTGTATGGGTCCGCGCACGGTGTCCACCGTCTGCACCCGCGACAGCGGCGCGATCCGCCTCTTCTGCCAGAACCAGCCGCCCGCCGCGTAGACCGCGCGGCCACCCAGCTCCCAGGCGTGCACCGAGTACCTCCACCGCGGCATGACCGTGAGATAGCCGAGGCCGGGCACGACGAGCGCGACCAGCAGCAGCGGACCGAGCCAGGGCAGCGCACCCGGGAAGAACAGCAGGCTGAGCACCCCGAGCGTGAGCGCGGTGAGCAGCATCGGTCCGCTGACCGTGAGCAGCGCCTGCACGGTCCACCAGCGGCGGGCCCGGGGATCGACGCGATGACGGGGTGGGCGCAGGAGCGGGGCGGCGTGCTCGGGCATGCGGGGTCACCGTTTCCAAGTCAAGTGTATTGGATGGCGATACGTTATAACGGTACAAGCGACTTGTAAAAGTGAGCAGTCCACGAGACTGATGAGGGGGAGGAGGCCGACCATGCCCAAGAAGGTGGACCACGAAGCCAGACGCCTGGAGATCTCCGAGGCCCTGTGGCGGATCGCCGGCACCCGAGGCCTGGACAGCGTGAGCCTGCGCGATGTCGCCGCCGAGGCCGACATCTCGCTCGGCCGGCTGCAGCACTACTTCCACTCCAGGGACGAGATGCTCCTGTTCGCCCTCCGGCACGGCAACCGCCTGGCCGACCAGCGGATCCGCGCGCACATCGAAGCCCTGACCGAGGAGCCGTCACCCCGCACCGTGCTGCGCACCTGCCTGTCGACGATGCTGCCGCTGGACGAAAAGAGCCGAACGGGGTTGCTGGTCGCCGCCTCCTACTTCACCCGCGCCGTCCATGACGAGACCCTGCGCGCCGAGGCCAAGGACGGCATCCCCCAGCTCCGCGCCCTCTTCACCGACCAGCTGCGCGCGGCCGCGGAACGGGGTGACCTGGCGCCGGACCGGGCCACGGAGGAGGAGGCGATGCTGCTGATCAGCCTGGTCGACGGGCTCTCCGCGTACGTCCTGCTGGATGTGCACACCCCGGAGCAGGCGCTGCGGCTGCTGGACCTGCACCTGACCAACCTCTTCGACGCCAAGGAGCGCCACGCTGACCACTGACCGCCCGGCCCACACCTGGCCGCCCGGCATCCGGCAGCCCCACGCACCCGGCTTCGCCCTCGTGGCGGATGAGGACGACCAACTCCTGGGCGTCTGCGCCGAGGTGACCGGACTCTTCGCCGACCCGCACCCCGCGACCTACCAACTCCTCGGCTGCACCCCGGAGGGACCGCTCCGCACCGCCCTGCACGCCCTCGCCACCGGAGCCACCGCCGCCCGCCTCGGCGACCTGTGGGTGCAGCCGCAGCCCGGCGACGACTGCCCGCCAGGCTCGGAACGCCTCGACCCCTGGCGGCTGCGCGGCGCCCGCGTCACCGGCCACCGCCCGCACCACCACGACCCGGCCCTCGTCGACGTCTTCTTCGAAGCGGTCGAGGACGACTACTTCACACCCGACGACCCCTACCTCGCCTCCGGCGTACGCCTCCACAACGGCCGTACCCGGCTGGGCAGTTGCCGCGACTTCTCCGAGATCGCCCCCGCCGTCGAACCGGGGCCCGCCCCCCTCACCCTGCTCGGCTGCGCCCCGGCCCCCGCCCTCACCGCCGCCCTCGCCGCGCAAAGCCCCCGCAGGCGACGCCTCGGCAGCGCCTACCTGAACATCCTGGACCGGCAGGGCAGAGAACGCAGCAGCTGCTGGGGGGTCCCCGTGGAGGCCGGGTCCTCGCGCCCGTCCGCCCTCGGGGCGGGCCTGCTCGACATCGTCCTGACGCAGGGCCTGTGGGAGCCCCCGCCGCTCGCCGCCCGCCCCCTCTGGCGGCGCTGGCACCGCGGCCCGCCCGCCGCCCCCAACCTCTGGGCGGCCTACGACACCGAGCGGCGCGAGATCTGGCTGGAGCGGGTGGCCGCGTACCACCGCCGCCCGCCCCAGGACGCCCCGGCGGGCCGCGTGTACCACCTCGACGGGCGCTTCATCACCGACGAGCCGGGCTTCTGCCTGGCCATCGGCGAGGCGGTCAACGGACCGGGCGGCTACTTCGGCCGCTGCCTGGCCGCGCTGGACGACTGCCTGTGCGGCCACTTCGGCGCCACGGTCCCCTTCACCGTCATCTGGCACCACTCACAGGTCGCCCGCCGCCACCTCGGCCGGGTCCTGGACTCCACCGGCGAACCGTACGACTTCTGCGCCGAGGTGACCGATCTGCTGTCGCAATACGGGTCCCAAGTCCTCCTGCGCTGAAGGCTGTTGGGGCGGACCGGGCCGCCCGGCTCCGGCCGCCCGCCCGTCCCTGCGGGTCTCCGTGCCCGTGGGGCTACGCCTCGCGCAACAGGGCGGCGAGATCGGCGTCGACATCCAGATGCCGCGCCTCGCCGCCCTTCTCGACGACCGCGTACGACCGGGCCAGAAACAGCCGCAGATCCCGCGCCTCGAACTGCACCAACGCCATCCCGTCGGCCGTATGGAACTCCACCACGACATCATCGGTGCCACACGGCCAGACATGCACATCGCCCGCACCGGTCGCCCGCCGCAGTCCTTCCTCCAGCAGATCGCGCCCGAAGGTCCACACCACCTCGGCACCGTCCAGCGAGGCGGCGGGCGGAAACGCCAGGTGTACCGCGTAGGGATCGTCGCGGTCGTAGCGAAGGGCTGCCGGAATCGGCCGCGACTGCGGTGCGGTCGCGATGAGACGGGCCTGAACGGCTTGCTCGATGACGGTGGACATCGCCGGCTCCCCTGCGTTCGATGTGGTTCGTTGTTCGTACAACGTCTAGGACGCAAGGGCCATCGCCGCCGTGCATCGAATTCCTGCGTGACATGCGTCACCACTCTTTGAATACGAGGAATTGCCCGCTTTACGCACACGAAATGCAAGCAATGCCGCGAAGGTCCGAACCTATTGGTGAGGCGGTCGGCCGCGGAGTTCGCTCGACAGGCCGAGAGCCGATGGCCGAGCGCCGATCGGGGAAACCGCCCGCCCGCAATCGCCCGTTCTGCGATCCTGTCGTCCGACCGTCACGCGTGATGCGCGCCCCCGTGCCGTAAGCGGGGGCGGGCCGCGCGTGTCACCGGCACGACCAAGGGGAGGCGGCAATGCCGTTCATCGGCGAAGTGTGGCGGGTGGAGCGGGGGACGCAGGTGGTCGGGGAGATCACGGTGACGGATGCCAACTTTCCCTGGCTGAACGGGACGTTCGTGCCCGGCCCCGGATACCCGGAACTGCGGCCGCATTTCGCCCGTGAACTGGAGCTCATCGACACGATCGACGACGATATGACGGCCTGGGAAGACGCATACAGCCGAGCCTCCGAGGGCGTACGGCTGGTGGCCCCGGCCGGGCCGGTGCCCGAGTTCCTGCTGCATATCGAGGACGATGCGGCGTGGTTCCGCTGGAGCGACGAGCCGTTCCCGGCGGAGCCGGGGGGCGGGGCCTTCTGACCGGGGCATCCGACCGGGGCATCCGACTGGGGTGTCCGACCGGGGTGTCCGACCGGGACACCTGACGGGCCGTCCGACAGGGCTGTCCGACGTGGCCGTCCCACCGGCCTGGGCCGGGGCCGCTGCGGGTGCCGGCGCGTCCCGTCACTCCATCAGACTGCCGAGCCGCCCCTCCAGTACCACCAGCAACTCGCCCAGCGCCGCGGAGAGTTCCTCCTGACGCTCGTCCCCGATGCCGGCCAGCAACGCCGCCTCGTACCGCAGCTGCTCGGGCAGCAGCCGGTCGATGGTCTCGCGCCCCTCGTCGGTGAGGGAGAGATGGGCGACGCGGCGGTCCCGGTCGTCGGGGCGGCGGGCGATCAGGCCGCGCGCCTCCAGCTGCCGTACGCGCTTGGTGACCGCGGCCCCGGAGGCGAAGGTCTCGCGGGCGACCCGGCCGGGGGTCAGCTCGCGGTCCATCCGGCGGAGCGTGCCGAGGATGTCGAACTCGGGGCGGGTGAGCCCGGCCTTCCGCAGCGGCGCGTCGGCCGCCTGCTGCAGCAGCGCGGAGCAGCGGTTGAGCCGCCCGATCACCGCCATCGGGCCGGTGTCCAGCCCGGGGTGCACCTGCTGCCACTGGCGCAGCACCCCCGCGACGATGTCCTCGGTCACCCGCACGCTCCTTTCGGCCCCTGCCGCACCGCCTCGATGACGGCCCCTGCCGACGACCCCGGCCCACGACCGCGATCACCGGCTCAATTGTGCCTGCCGAAACGGTGTCCGGCGTGCGGTGGGCGCCGTGGTGGTGCGTCGGTCGCCGGGCCGCTCGGGCCCGCGGCCCGCAGGTGCCGCGGGGTGTCCGGCAGGCTGCGGCGTACCGCAGGTCAGGCCGCCAGTGCGGGCGCCGAGAGCCGGCGTACGAGACCGGCCAGGGCGCGGTGGCCCCGCTGTTCGGCGTGGGCGATCCGTTCCTCCGGCAGCGCCCGCTGCCACCACTCGCCGGCCGCGACATCGACCGCCTCCCGCAGTTCCACCAGGCAGCCGACGAGCCGGTCGCGGGCCCAGCCCGTCTCGCGCGCATCGTCCGGGCCGGGCACCGGCGCCGCATCGAGCAGCCGGTACGCCGCGGTCTCCGCGACCGCCACCCGCTCCAGCGCGGCATCGATACGGTCGGCGGCGCGCCGATTGGTCACCAGTACACAGCAGGCCAGGCCGGCCGCCGCGCCCACCACGGTGTCGGTCCAGCGGTCACCGATCAGCGTCGCCGCGGGCAGCGGGCTGCCGAATGAGGTCAGCAGCAACGCCATCGGGGTGACGCACACCGAGCCCAGCCAGTAATTCCTTGTGATGCAGGCCTCGGCTCCGAACTGGAAGGCCAGCGCGAGCGCGATCATCGCGAGATGCCCGGTGTGGATCAGCGGCAGCAGCGCGGTGAACAGCAGCAGGCCGAGCAGATTGCCGACCGTGCGCTGCACCGCACGCTGCCAGGAGAGTGTGGTGTTGGCCTGGTGGATCGAGGCCGCGGTGACCACGGCCCAGTACGGGTGCCCGACGCCGACCGCCATCGAGGCCCAACCGGCCAGCACACACCCGGCCGCGACCCGCGCCCCGATCGGCAGCAACGGCGAGCCGGGCGCCAGCCGCGCCAGCACGGCCCGCATCCCGCGGGGCCGGCCGGGCGCGGGGTGCCGTAGGGCCACGCCGCCGGGGCCGAGGATCCGGGCGCGGCCCTCGCGTACGTCTTCCGCCGCGGACACCTCGTCGGACCCCGCGGCGGCTCCCGCCCCCGCCCCCTCCGCCGTGATCCCGGCCGGCTCCTCGGCCTGCGCGGCGGTGAGCGGCACCTCGGGAAGCGGGCGCCCGCTCCGGAGCTCGCGGGCCCAGCCGGCGAGCCGCCCGGCTTCGGCCGCCGCCGCGGCGCGGCCGGCTTCGCCGGGCATGCCGTTGGGCCTGCTGCCTTCTCCGGGCATGCCGTTGGGCCTGCTGCCTTCTCCGGGCATGCCGTCGGGCCTGCTGCCTTCGCCGGGCACGCCGCTTTCCCCGGACGTGCCGTCTTCGCCGGGCCTGCTGCCGAGCGCCGACTCGGCCCGTATCAGGAGGCGTTCGAGGCCGGCCCGCGCCGCGGCGTGGGCAGGGGTGTGCGCCGGGGCGAGAAAGAGCGTGTGCCAGGCGGCGTTCACGGCAGCGGCGGTCGCATGCCGCGCGTGCGCCACCGTGTCTCCTGCGCCGCCTCCCGCGCCCGTACGGAGCAGCCCGGCCGCGGCCTCCAGCGCACGCGCGGCGGCGATCCGCTCCGGCCCCCTCGGCCGTACCAGCGCCGGTGCCATGCACACCAGCCAGGCGATCCCTCCGGTGGCGAGCGCCGGCGCCACATGGAGCGGCACCTGCTCGAGGCGCTGCGGCACAAAGAAGGCCGACGCGGCGACGAAGGTCAGGATGAGGTTCCCCGGCGGTCCGATCCGCGTCGCGTCGCACGCCATCTTGTGCGCGGCGGCGAGCAGCGAGGCGAGCACGACGAGCACGGCCGCCGAGGTGATCACCGACGCGGCGGTCAGCGCGACAGCGAGGCTCGCCACCATGCCGAGCACCACCCACAGCAGCGTGCGGGCGCGGGCGGCGTACGGCAGGCCGTGCGCGTACAGGGCACACAGCGCCCCGGCGGAGGTGTAGAGGACCAGGTCCATCCGGCCGAGGGCGTACAGCGTGAGATCGGGGATCGCCATGGCCGCGACCGCGCTGAGCGCCGGCTTGTGCCAGATGTCGACGGGGCGGCGCAGGCGGACGGTGCTCCTGACGGGCAGCGGACGTGCCCGCACCCCGCCGTCGGGTGCGGTGGTGAGTCCCTTGCCGGAGGGTTTGGCGTGCTTCCCCATGAGAGAAGGTTAGCAGGTATTTTACTAGTGAAAGATATCGCGGACGGGGGCTCCGGCTGAACCGCTGCCACCCGCCCCGGCAGCGACAATGGCCGGGTGCCAACCGCCAAGAAGAAGACGACGACCGCGAGCGCGTCCCCGGAGCGCCGCCGCGAACTGCTGACCATCGCGGCAGAGGTGTTCGCCGCGCAGGGGTACAACGCCACCACCGTCCGCCGTATCGCGGACGAGGCGGGCATGCTCGCGGGCAGCCTCTACTACCACTTCGACTCCAAGGAATCGATGGTGGACGAGATCCTCTCCACCTTCCTGGCCGAGCTGTGGGACGGCTACGACGCCGTACTCGACGCCGGCCTCGGCCCGAGGGAAACCATTGAGGCCCTGGTCACCGAGTCCTTCCGGGAAATCGACCGGCATCGCGCCGCGGTCGCCATCTACCAGAAGGAGGCCCAGCAGCTCGCTGTCCAGCCCCGGTTCGGCTATCTCACCGACTCCCAGCGGAAGTTCGAGAAGGCCTGGCTGGGCACGCTGGAGCGAGGGGTGGCCGACGGAGTCTTCCGCGCCGATCTCGACATCCGGCTCACGTACCGGTTCGTCCGCGACACGGTCTGGGTCGCCGCGAGCTGGTACCGGCCGGGCGGACAGCACAGTCCTGAGGAGATCGCCCGCCAGTACCTCTCGATGGTGCTGGACGGCACGCGGACCTTCACCCGCTCCCCGGTATGGGTCGCGGCCACCG
>NZ_JBEZJZ010000172.1:0-12455 GCF_040651455.1 Streptomyces sp. NPDC048483 | reverse complement strand
GCCCTGGCGTCTCCGGCGTCTCCGGCGGCCCGGCGCGGCTCCGGCCGGTCCCGGACCGTCCCGCCCGGCGCTCACGGCCCGTCGGAGATCTTCCAGTCCTGCACGTCATTGGGCCCCTCGGCGCACTTCCAGGTGATCGCGCCCTTGTCGTTCTGCATATCGGTGAGGCACTCGTTGTTGGCCATATTGACGATGCGGGTGCGGCCGTTGCCCGCATCCACCAGCCGCCACTTCTGGTGCGGGGGCAGCCGGCCCGACTGCAGGTTCTCCCCCGGAACACCCTCGATCTGGACCTCGTTGGTGTTGACCTTCACGTCGACGACACGACCCGGGGCGCTGGCCGCCTCCAGGGCGACCGAGTTGTTCTCGGGGTAGTGATGGACGATCCACCACTGGTTGCGGCCGAACTGTTCCCCCGTCCACTCGGGGTTCTGGCCGACCTGGGTGCCGTCCACCTCACCACCCTGGTTGACCTGGAGATACCAGCCGCCATTGGCGGCGTCCCGGATGGTCTGCGCCTTCGGTCCCTCGTCCTTGTTCTCGTCGCCGCCCTCGGGCTCCTTCTCCGGCTCCTCCGAGGGCTCCTCGGACGGCTCCTTGGACGGCGAGGGCGCCGGCTTCTTGGGCGGATCGACCGGGCGTCCCGTCGGACCGGGCTTCGCCTTCGCACTGGTGGCCACCGTGGGCTGGGCCGTGAACCACAGCGCAACGAATGCCAGCGCCGCCACGACCAGCAGCGAGCACACCGCCATCGCCCAGCGCGGCAGCACGGACGGCTGAAGGTAGGTGCCGCGCAGATCGGTCGGCTCGCTGGCTCCGGCGCGCAGCACGGAGACGCTGAAGGGGTGCTTGTTGGTCCCACCGACCCAACTCACCGCTCCGGGGCGGATGGTGAGGTTAGCGAAGGCGGCACGGCCCGGCGCGACCTGGACCGATGTCGGCTCGGGCTCAACGGTGAGGGCGTCGCCGTTCTCGCGGCCGGAGAGGGAGACCGTCAGCGGCTGGTTGCCGAGGTTGTCGACGGCGACCGCCGCTTTGGCCCGCCATCGGCCGCGTACCGCCAAGGGCACCAGCTCACAGCGGAGTTCGGCGAACGGCCCGACCGTGACCTGTCCCTCGACCACATCGCGGATCTCGGGGTGCTCGGCCGGCTCGACGCGTATCCCGAAGGGCGTCGGACCGGCCACGGCGTCCGACGTCCGCGGGGGCGCGAATTCGACCTCCGCCGTGCCCTCGGCCCCCGGATACAGCCGCAGCACCTCCGGCTCCACCCGTGTCCAGCCCGCCGCGTCGCCGACCGGCCGCAGCCGGTACTCCTCGACGGTGTCGCCCGTGTTGCGTACCCGCAGCCTTACCCTCGCGACGGAACCGGGGTCGACGGTGATCGCGGCCGGTTCCAGTGAAGTCCACATGCTCACCAGGGCAGTCAACCGGCGGGGCCGGGTCCGGGTCAGCGTGCGTAAGGGCAGAACCGGGGGCAGAGGCAGGTGCCCTTACGGCTCTGTGCGCATCCCTGAGGCTCCCTGAGTCCGGCTGCTTACGGCTCCCGGCCCGGCCGTCATGGCGGAAGTAGTCGTTGCCGAGCTCCGCAAACGCCCGGTCGCGCTCCAGGTCCGGGTCGCCGATGTCCGCCTGGGACGCCCACCACACCCGTCTGAAGCTGGACGACCTGCCAGTTCGGCCGACTCGACACGCACCCCGTACGGCGTGGGACCGGCAGGGGCGTCCGGGGGTACGAGGGACAGCCGGTACTCCGCCACCGTGTCCCCCGTGTTGCGCACGCGCAGCCGGGCGGTGCCGCGGGAGCCGGGATCCACCGTTACGGCGGCCGGGTCCGGAGAGGTCCACAACGTCATGCGCGCAGGCTAGGGCGGTTGACGCCGCCTCTGATGGTAAGGAGGTGCCGCCCTGGGGGCGCCGGCTCCTGCCCCTCCGGCCATCTCTGGGACGGTTCCTGGACCGGGCCCCGCCCCCGCCGGAACCTGGACCGGATCCCGGAGCGGATGCGGAATCCGATCCGGGATGGATTCTCGGAGCGGATCCGGGACCGGCGCCTCCGCCACCGCAAGTAGCCGTAACAGCCGGGCGACGTTCGCCGCATCGGCCACACCCCGCCGTGCCGGCACCGCCTGCGCCGGCAGCAGGGAGCGGCGGGCCCGGTCGGGCTCTCCAAGGCTCGGCAGTGTACGGCCGTGGGCGGCCTGCGGCGGGTCCCCGAGAAGGCGGCGGGCGCGCGCCGTGGCCACGTCGTCGCCGTGCCGCCGGGCGCTGTCCACGGCGCGGCGGACGAGCGGTTCGAGGTCGCGGTGGCGCGCGGTGCCGCTGAGCACCTGCGACCACGCGGTGAGGAGATCCACGGCGGAACCCAGCAGAACGGGCGCCGCGTCCAGGGCCCGCTCCACGGCCGCGTACAGCCGCGTGTGCGCCAGGTGCAGCCACTCGTGGGCGGCGTCGGCATCGGCGAGCGTACGGCCCGGGGAGTCCGGGCGGCGCAGCAGACCGGGCGGGGCACCGTGCGGCCTGATCAGCCGTACCGCGGTCAGGACGGTGGCCAGCACATAGTCGAAGAAACGATGCTGCGCCGCCTCCCGCTCCCGCGGGCTGTCGTGCGCCTCGCCCAGCCGGCGCGCGAAGAGCCCGACCAGTTCGTGATAGCGGTAGCGGTCTTCGCCGTGCAGCTCCACGAGCCCGGCATCGACCAGCATCTCGACCGCCGCCTCCGCCTCGTCGTCGGTGGTGTCCAGCAGCGCAGCCGCGGCGCCCCGGCAGAAAGTCGGCATGCCGCACAGGGCGAAGGCCCGGAAAGCGTGGGCGAGGCCGGGCCCGAGTGCCTCGTAGCCGCCCCGGAAGGCCGCCTCCACTCCCAGGTCGCCCACCCGCAGCTCGTCCAGCCGCCGCCGCTCATCGCTCAGCCGGGCCACGAGGTCGGCCATGGCGCGGCCCGGCCGGGACGCCAGGCGGGCGGCGGCGATACGCACGGCAAGCGGCAACCCGCCGCAGGCGGCGACCAGTTCGCGCGCGGCATCCGGCTCGGCGGCCACCCGCTCGGCCCCCACGATCGCGCCGAGCAGCCCCAGCGCCTCCCCCTCGTCCATCACCTCCACGTCGACACGGTGGGCACCGGGCAGCGGGAGCGTCCGCGCACGGCTGGTGACCAGCACCGCGCACCCCGGTGCCCCGGGCAGCAGCGGCCGCACCTGTGCGCTGTCGCGGGCATTGTCGAGGAGGACGAGGACTTCGTGGTCGGCGAGCAGCGAGCGGTACAGGGCGGCCTTCTGCTCCACCCCGTCCGGTACCGCGCTCTCCGCGACGCCGAGGGCGCGCAGGAGGTGCGTCAGAACGGAGCTGCTGCCGGCCGGAGCCAGGTCGGTGCCCTGCAGATCCACATACAGCTGCCCGTCGGGGAAGTGGGCCCGTACGGTGTGGGCGACATGCACGGCCAGCGCCGTCTTGCCGACGCCGCCGAGCCCACTGAGCGTGGCCACCACCGGTGCCCTTCCGCCGGACGCCCCGCGCAGCGCCGAGACCAGGTGTGCGGCGGCCTCCGCACGTCCCGCGAAATCGGCGATGTCGGGCGGGAGCTGAGCCGGCACGGTCGGTGGAGGGCCGATACGCGAGGTGTCCCTGGGAGAGCGGGGCGGGTGGGGCCGGCGGTCCCGGCCGTCACCCGTGAGGTCACGGTCGGGACGGGCCCGATCACCGGCAGGACCGCCTCCAGGCCCCCCGGACCTGGGACCGGGCCCATGGCCCCCCGATCCCTCGCGCAACTCTTCGTACAGCGCGCGGAGTTCGTCGCCCGGCTCGGCACCGAGTTCGGCGTCGAGGGTACGGACGGTGGCCGCGTACACCGCGAGCGCCTCCGCCTGGCGGCCCGCGCGGTGCAGGGCCAGCATCAGCAGGGCCTGTGCGCGTTCGCGCAGCGGATGCTCGGTGGCGAAGGCGCGCAGTCCGGCGATCGGGTCGGCCATCGATGCGGCAGGCCGGCCCAACTCCACCACGCAGTCGAAGAGCTCCTCCTGGGCGGTGACGCACAGTTCGGTGAGCCGGTCGCGCTGCCGCTGTGCGTACGGTCCGGGCAGCCCGGCCAGCGCCACGCCCGCCGGGAGCGCCAGCGCACTCCTCAGCCGCTCGTAGGCGCCCGCGGTGTCGCCCGCCTTCCGCAACCGGTGCGCCGCGACCAGCCGCTCCTCGAACCGGGCCGCATCCAGCGCCTCGCCGGGCACCCGTAGTGCGTAGCCGCCACCCGACGACACCAGCAGGCGCGCGGGCTGCCGGGGCTTGCGGTCCGGCTCCAGCAGGCCTCGCAGCCGCGAGACGTACGTACGCAGGGTGCCCACCGCCCGCGGCGGCGGCCGCTCCCCCCACAGCGCGTCCACCAACTGCGCGACGGACACGGGCCGGCCCGCGTGCAGAAGCAGCACCGCCAGCATGGCGCGCTGCTGCGGCGGGCCGAGGTCCAGCGGGCTGTCTCCGCACCACGCCCGCACCGGGCCGAGCGTCTGAAACCGGAACCGGTCGCCCCGCTCCGGACTGCTCGCCTCCGCCGCGTCCTCCATGTCGTCCGCACCGTCCGCATCGCCGCGCACTGCCTGCTCGCTCCCCTGCCCCTGTCGTCCTGCGGCGCTACCCCTTCGGACCAGCACTGATGTACCGGCCGTACCAAACGGTAACGCAGCGCACGCACACCGATTGCCCAGGACCGACCCGCGAACGTCCAGTACTGGACCACTGTTTGCTCCCTTGTTCTCTCCGGCCGGCAGGGGTTCTCGTCCGTGCTCGCCCGTGCTCGACGGTGCCCGCCGACGCTTGCCGGTGTTCGGCAGGGCAGTCACCCTGCCTCTTCGGCTCCCCTTCCGCCTCTGGCTGTGACCCGCGCCGCGGCCGAAAATCGGCAGCGGGGCCGCCCGGGACGGCCCGGGGCCACCCAGGACGGACCACGGACCCACCAGCCACCGACCGGCCGCCAGAACGGAGCCTTCGTGCACGCACACGAACGGCGGGCCGCGGGCGAGGAATCGGCGCCGCGCACGGCCGCCCGCGGTTCCGAACGCCCTCGCACCCCCGCCGCACCCCTGTCCACCCACCGGCCGGACGCGCTGCGCGCCCTCCAACGGGCAGCGGGCAATGCGGCGGTCGCCCGCGCGCTGGCCCCGGCACCGGAGAACGCAAGGGACCCACGGCACACACAGCACATACAGCGGTACGGGGAGGGAGAGGCAGCCCTCGGCTTCGACAAGGTTTCTGCCAATGGCGGCATCGCCGTCCGGGGCCGCTACGAGGCCTACGCCGACGGCGACATGATCACTGCCGCCGCGCGCGAGCTCGAGGCCCAGGCCCGGGTGGCGATCACCCTGGAGCGCGGGGCTGCCGTGCAGGTCGGTGAGCGCACCCTGTACCGGGTGCTGCCCGTGTACAAGGACCCGGCGAGGGCCGAGACCGCCGTACGGGCCGCCGGCCGGAACCCGGAGGGTGCCGGTCACGAGCCCGTACGCGGGGACAGCGCGGCACGGCGCGACGAAAAGCGTGCCGCATACCAGCAGTCCCTGACCGACCCCCCGGAAGTCAGGCAGCTCATCGCGCTCACCCAGCGCATCGTGACGGCACTCAAGGCGCGGACCGACCCCCCGGGCCCTGTGGTCGACGGGCTGCGGGCCGAAGCCATGAAGCTGGCGCTGGCCACGATGGGCGGTGGCTGGATCGCCGCGCGGTTCCCCTACCCGGAACGCCCCGGCCGGGAGGGGCTGACGGAACTCGCCGTCCTCATGCCGGGCCTGACCTCTGACTTCCTCGCCGGCCTCCCCGCCGTCGAGAACCAGGAGGGCCTGGTGCACGAGCTGCTCATCGCCCTCCCCAACGACTGCCAGGGAGCCGCGGCGCAGCTCATCGGCAGGCCGGAGGACGGCGGCCTCAGCGTGCGGCGCCACGCACCCGCCGTGGGCGAGAACCACTTCGTCGACCTGACCGGAGCGGCCCCGGACGGCTGGGCGAACCACTTCGCCTCCGTCATCCTGCGCGACGGTGACGACACCCTCACGTACGAGGCGGCCGCCGACCGCACCAGTGCAGTTCAGCACGGCAAGTCCCTCGGCTACTTCGCGCTGTACGGCCGGGCCGGCACCGACCAGTCCTTCGACGCGGTCATCCGCGCCCAGAACCTGGCCTACGCAGCGCGGACGGCACCTTCCACATGACCTAACGGGCAGCGTGCTCTGCCCCCGAAGGCGCCCGTTCGTCTCTACAGCCGAGCCCGCCCATCGGCCAGGGTCGAGAGCGTAGGGCGCAGAAGTGGCAGCAGTGGTGATGGGGGAGGAACGTCATGCGGGCAGAGGATCGGCAGCCCGGCGCGGGGAGCGACCGCTCGGGGACCGCGCACGCCGCGCGTAGCACCCCCTCCCGCACCGCCGACGCGGCCCGCCTGGCAGCCGCCGGCCAGGCAGAGCGCCTCGCCCCGGAGGCGGCCGCCGCTCTCCAACGGGCCATGGGCAACGCGGCGTTCTCGGCTGCCATGGCCGACCAGGAGCAGCACCGGCACGGCCCGGCCTGCGGCCACACCGCACCTTCCACCGTGCAGCGCTCGGCCGTCCAGGACGTACTGCGCACCCCCGGTCGTGCCCTCGCCGAGCCGGTCCGCACGGACATGGAGTCCCGCCTCGGTGCCGACTTCTCCGATGTGCGCGTCCATACGGACCCCGCCGCACACGAGTCCGCCGAATCGGTCAACGCCCATGCGTATACGTCCGGTTCCCACATCGTCTTCCAGCGCGGTCGGTACGACACGTCCTCCGCCGCGGGCCGCCACATGCTGGCTCATGAGCTCACCCATGTCCTTCAGCAGCGGAGCGGCCCGGTCGCGGGGACCGACCGGGGCGACGGGACGAAGGTGAGCGACCCGTCCGACCGGTTCGAGCGGGAGGCGGAGACGAATGCGGCACGTGCCATGTCGGGTGCCGCCGCCGTCCAGCGGGCGACGGCCGACGGCCGGCCGCACCCCTCGGAAGCCTCCGGCCCACGGGCCGGCCACGCCGAGGTGCAGCGCGCCATGCACATGGCCAACGCCGACGAGCGGATCTACAAGGACAGCAACGACGAGGCGGAGGACTACGCCTACCTCTACCGCCTGGACGGCCACGGCCCGCTGTTCGTGACACACACGGCACTCACGAGGTTCCGGGACCACGTCGCACAGGCCCAGGGCGACCCCGTCGACCACGTGGCAGCACTCGGTGACATCTATGCCCTGCACTCCCGCGAGGACCGGCTCGTCCGGATCAATGACGTGCTGGGGCGGGCCGTCAAGGGCGTGGCACGGCATGCGTACGACAAGGGTGCCTCGGTCTGGCAGACCGGTGGCGGTTCCCGGCTCCCCGCCGCGCGCGGTCACCTCCTCAGCTTCGGAATGAACAGGAACGAGGCGCTGGAGACCCTGGGCGCCCAGCTCGACGGCTTTCCTGAGGTCGCGTTCCACAAGGCGACCGGGGAAGCGCAGTACGAAGGATTGAAGAACGGGCTGACCGCCGAAATAGGCAGCAACTTCTACGAGCACAGCGCACATGGGCGGAAGATCTTCTACATATCGACCGTGCGCCAGCAGCGGTCTGCCACGCACAGCGTGCGCACCGGGGGCCAACGGCGCGACGACGCCTTCTTCGCGAGTCTCGTACCCGGGACGGAGGACTGGGAACGCGTGCACCGGGAGTTCCGTGGGCTGCCGGCCGCGGATGCCACCTCCGGCTGGGTGAGCGGCCGGACGATTTCCACCATGGACCGCGGCTCGGGCCAGGACGCCGCCATGCACAACTGGAATGCGCTGGCCGCGGCAGCCTATGCCCGTCAATTCCTCAATATGCACCTTCCGCTGGACCAGAACTGGGAGTGGCTGCACATACGAGGTGCGCAACTCGGCGGCCGCACCGAGGGCGGAAATCTCGTGCCCGGACTCTTCTCCGCGAACTCGGCCATGATTCCCTGGGAGAACATGATTCTCGATTGGGCCGGGGCCGGCGCCGACACCTTCTGGGCGAAATTCGACGCAGATCCGATACCCGGCACTCCCTTTGCGAAGTCCATTCGGCTGAGCATCAAGGCCGTGGACCATCCACAACTGGGAAACCTGGAAGGAGTGCTCGGCTCCTTCGATCCACTCTCCGGGAGAACGGTGGACAAGCTCGCCGGAGAATTCGTCAAGCGCGCGGCAGACCAACGCGTCCGGTCCGGTGTGTGACCAGGTTACGCCTCCCACCGATCTGCCTGACCAGTTCTGAACCACAGAGAAATCCGAATCACGGAGGAAAGGGGCGCCATGCCCACCTATCTGTCCCCCGGCGTATACGTCGAGGAAGTCGCCAGCGGATCGCGGCCCATTGAAGGGGTCGGGACGTCCGTGGCGGCCTTCGTCGGCCTGGCGCCCACCGGCCCGCTCAATGACCCGACGCTGGTGACGAACTGGTCCCAGTACGTGGCCGCCTTCGGTGAGTTCACGGACGGGTACTACCTCGCGCACTCCGTGTACGGGTTCTTCAACAACGGTGGCACGGCCGCGTATGTCGTGCGGGTGGGTGGTTCCGGCGAGGGAGAGTCGCAGGCCACCACGGCCGGCGAGGCGCCCAGGGCGCTGACGGCCGGGGAGCCGGCCGCGCTGGGGGCCTTCAAGGTCTCGGCGATCGCGGCCGGTTCCGCCAACGGCGGGGCGCTCACCGTCGAGGTGCAGGACGTCGAGGGCGAGGGCAACGCCGACCGGTTCAAGCTGGTCGTCAGGGACGGCGACAAGGTCGTCGAGAGTTTCGACGTCAGCGCGAAGAAGAGCTCGCGGAACTATGTCGTCGCGCAGGTGAAGCAGCGGTCCAAGGCGATTGTCGTCGAAGAGGCCGTCCCGGCAGGGCAGGTGGCGAAGCCGGACGCGCAGAGCGTCACGCTGGCCCCGGCGCCCGCCGCCCCCGCCGCAGGCCGCGCGGTCGAGCGGATCGCCTCCGGCCAGTTCATCGGCGACTCCGCCGACCGCACCGGCTTCGGCGGCCTGGAGGCGCTCGACGAGGTCAACATGGTGGCCGTGCCCGACCTGATGGCCGCCTATCAGCAGGGCCTGATCGACCTGGAGCAGGTCAAGGCCGTTCAGCTGGGCCTGGTCGCGCACTGCGAGCTGATGGGCGACCGGATGGCCGTCCTGGACCCGCCGCCGGCGCTCAACGCACGCGACATCCGCAAGTGGCGCCAGGAGGTCGCGGGTTACGACTCCCGCTACGCCGCGCTCTACTACCCGTGGATCAAGGCCTTCGACCCGGCCACGGGCCAGACCCGCACCATTCCGCCGTCCGGCCACATGGCCGGTGTCTGGGCCCGTAACGACTCCGAGCGTGGCGTCCACAAGGCCCCGGCCAATGAAATCGTCCGTGGCGCGGTCGACCTGGAGCTGCAGATCACCCGCGGCGAGCAGGATCTGCTCAACCCGATCGGCGTGAACTGCATCCGGGCCTTCCCCGGACGCGGAATCCGGGTGTGGGGCGCGCGGACCATGGCCTCCGATCCGGCCTGGCGCTACCTGAACGTACGGCGCTACTTCAACTACCTGGAGGAGTCGATTCTCATCGGCACCCAGTGGGTGGTTTTCGAGCCGAACGACGCGGCGCTGTGGGCCCGTATCCGGCGCAATATCTCGGCGTTCCTGGTGAATGAATGGCGCTCGGGCGCACTGTTCGGGCAGCGGCCCGAGGACGCGTTCTACGTGAAGTGTGACGCGGAGACCAACCCCGTCGAGTCCGTCGACGTGGGGCGGGTCGTGTGCGAGATCGGCATCGCGCCGGTCAAGCCCGCCGAATTCGTGGTCTTCCGGCTCGCCCAGTTCTCGGGCGGTGGCGGGGAGTTGGAGGAGTAGCAGCCGTAGCCGGGGCCCGCGGTCCCCACCCTCGTCCCCTCACCCGTCACGATTTTTCTTTCCTCTCAGCGCACCCAGGAGTGAACCGCCTTGTCCCTTCAGCCCGGTGATGCCCTCACCTCACACAATTTCGGCCTGCAGATCGACGGCGTGATGGTCGAATATCTGCAGGAGGTCAGTGGTCTGACCATGGAGCAGGACGTCATCGAATACCAGCAGGTCTCGGCGGACGGAAAGCCCGTCGTGAAGAAGATGCCCGGCACGAAGAAGGCCGGCGAGTGCACGGTGACGCGCGGTATGACGCAGAGCGGCGCGTTCAGCGAATGGATCAACAAGTCCATTGCGGGCGATATGGGTTCGGCCCGTAAGAACGCCACGATCATGATGATGGACTACCAGAACAGCCCTGTGAAGCGTTACAACATGCGCAATGCCTGGTGCAGCAAGGTGGAGACCAGCGGGGTCAAGGCGGGCGACGCCGCCGCGCTGACCGAGCAGGTCACCATCGTCTTCGAAGAGCTGGTCATCGAGTAATGCGGCGCGACGGCCCGGCGGGGGCACAACAGCAACGCGAGCCCCTGCGTACGGAATTCGAGTTCGAGTTGCCGCGCGGATTCGTGGACGAGTCCGGGACCGTCCACCGCAACGGCGCGATGCGGCTCGCGACGGCACGGGACGAACTGATCCCGCTGCGGGATGTGCGGGTGCGCGAGAACCCGGCCTATCTGTCGGTCGTGCTGCTGGGCCGGGTCATCACCCGGCTCGGGACGCTCGCCTCCGTGCACGACGGGACGGTGGAGAACATGTTCGCCTCCGACCTGGCCTTTCTGCAGGATTTCTATCGGCAGATCAATGCGGAGGGGCACACGCGCGCCGCGGTGTCCTGCCCGCACTGCGAGGAGCCTTTCGAGGTAGAGCTGGCCGGGAGCCGCCTGGGGGAATCGTGACGTACGCGACCGGGCGCATCGAGGAGGAAGTCGCTTATCTCGCCTACCACTTCCACTGGGGCATCGACGACATCCTCGACCTCGAACACGCCGACCGGCGCGCGTACGTGTCACAGATCGCCGCCCTGGTGGAGCGGGCTGAAGGGAAGCAGTGACGGAGGATGGGGTTGTTCAGGTGGCGGCGGGGGTCGCGGGGTACGCAGCGTGCGCAGGGGCCTGAGGCCGGGGCGGCTGCGGATGCTTCTGCCGGGAGCGCGGACGGTGGCGGTGGTGGCGGCGGTGGCGGCTGGTCCGCCGTGCCCCCCATCCAGCGGGTCCTGGAGGCGCCCCGCACCGTCGCGGAGGCCGGCTTCGCCGCGTCGCTGAGCGCGCACCGCAACCCCTCTTTCGGAGGGGAGCTGGGGCATGACGTCCATGCCTCGGCACCCGGTGGCGTGTTGCGCGATGCGTTGGTGCCCGTCGCGGGCCGCCCCGCCGACCTCGGCCTCCCGGTTCTGCGGCTTCCGGTCACGGGACGGGTGGATGAGGCAGCGGCCGGGGGCGCGGAGGCGGGCTCGGGGTTCGCTGCCGTGCCGGGGGCGGCCTCCGGGTTCGCTGCCGTGCCAGGAGCGGGCGCGGGACGAGGCGCGGCTGCGGGGCAGGGCGTCGGGGTACGTTCCGCGCCGCAAGCCGGGCCCGTGGGTGGGGCAGCACATACGAGGACCCCGGGTGGGGCACGTATGACGACCCGCGGTCGGGCACGTGCGAAGACCCTCGGTGCGGCACGTGCGGAAAGCCGGAATGCGGCACGTACCGAGACCCAGGACCCAGCGCGTATCGACGCCCGAGGTGCGGCCGCCGTACAGCGGGCGGCTGCGCCGGGTGCGGCGCCGCCGCCCGCGACGGCTGCCGCCCGCGCTCCTCGTCACCCCACTTCGGGGGGCAAGATGCCCTCCACGACCCCGCGGAACGACGCGCCGAGCACCGCGTCGTCCGTCTCGCCGAGCACGCCTCCGGTCACCTCGGCGGCCGGGCCGTCCATCACACCGTCCGTCACGTCTTCCGTCCCGCCTGCCATGCCGCCCGGCATGCCCTCAGGCGCCCTGCGAGGTGGAGGGCCCAGGTCGGCGGTGGCCGAGCCGGCATCCAGGGGTGTTGGCGATGCGCGTGGGAGTGGCACGGTCGGGCCCGGTCCCGCGGTCGCGCCCAGCACCAGGGCTGTGCCCGCCGGCCAAGCCGTGCCCGCCGGCGAAGGTGAGGCCGCTCGCGCCACGTCGCGTGGGACGAGGTCTGCCGCCCTCCCCTCAGCCGTGGCCGTAGCCATGCCCGTACGGAAGGCCGTCGGCGCGCGGCCTCCGCTCACCACGGCGGACAAGGTCGCGATGCCGCCGCGCCGCCTGCAGGCAGCCACCTCGTCACATACGGGGAGCAGCGGCACCGCCCCCTCCCCCGCCAACACGCCTCTGCCACGCACCGAAGCGCCAGCGCCGGCACCCACCACGGATCCGGCAGCGGCGCCCCCTGTCTCTCCCCCCTCACCCCGCACCCCTGCCGCCGAACCGGCGAGCGCGGGTGCGGCACCGGCCCCCGCCGCTGTACGACCCGGCATCCCCCAACGGGTCGTACAGCGGCGGGCTGGTCTTCGGCCGCACCTTCCCGGC
>NZ_JBEZJZ010000171.1:0-12531 GCF_040651455.1 Streptomyces sp. NPDC048483 | reverse complement strand
TGTCCAGCAGCCCCTTGGGCGCCCAGCCGTTGACCTCGGCGGCCAGCTTCCAGCCGAGGTTGAACGCGTCCTGGACACCGAGGCTGAGCCCCTGCCCGCCGGCCGGCGGGTGGATGTGCGCCGCGTCGCCGGCCAGCAGCACCCGGCCCGTCCGGTAGCGCTCGGCCTGCCGGGTGGCGTCGCCGACCCGGGACAGCCAGCGCGGTGAGTGCACGCCGAAGTCGGTGCCGGCATACACCCGCAGCTGCTGCTTGAGCTCCTCGAGGGTCGGCGCCGTTGCACGGTCCTCGGCCACGCCATCGGCGGGCACGATGATGCGGTACACCCCGTCCCCCATGGGGACGGTGCCGAACCGTGCGTGGACCTTGCGGGCCTCGGCCGTGATGGCGGCCACCGTCGCCGGTTCCTCGGTCACCTCCATATCGCCCAGCAGCGTCTCGACCTTGGCGGGCTCACCGGGGAAGCCGACGCCGAGCAGCTTGCGCACCGCGCTGCGGCCGCCGTCGCAGCCGACGAGGTAGCGCGAGCGCAGCCGCGTAGTGTCGGCCAACTCGACGGTCACGCCGTGTTCGTCCTGGCTCACCCCGACCAGTTCGCAGCCGCGCCGGATCTCGGCACCGAGTTCTACGGCGCGCTCATTCAGCAGCCGTTCGGTGACGGCCTGCGGAGTCGCGAGGCCGAACGGGTGCGCGGTGTCCACCAGGTCCGGCCGCAGCTTGACGAGGCCGCCGAAGTCGCCCGTCCTGTACGGCTCGCTGACCGCGAGGAACCGGTCCAGCAGGCCACGTTGGTCCATCACCTCGACGGTGCGCACGTTCATCCCGCGCCCGCGGGACTGCCCGGCCGGCTCGGTCAACTTCTCGAGCACGACCACGTGCACGCCGTGCAGCCGCAGCTCCCCGGCCAACATCAATCCGGTCGGTCCACCGCCGGCAACGATGACGTCGATCACGACAACCCCCCATTTCTGCAGGTCCTGGCTTTGTCCGGCGATTCTGCCGCACGATGGGGATCTTGCCGGTGGCCAGGTCGAGGCCGGCCAACATCCGCATCACGCCCCCGTACCGGTTGTAGGCGGCCCGGCGACCTTCGATTACCCGGCCAACGATGCGCGACGAGCCACTAGCTGTGCTGCGCCGGTATGGGCAGCGGCTTGGCGCGGCACGTCACCTCATGCGTCGGGACGGTTCCGTTCAGGAGGTAGGCGTCGACGATGCCGTCGACACAGGAATTGCCGTTCTGGTACTGCCCGTGGTCGCCGCCGCCCGTCACCGTGACCAGGCGTGAGCCCCGCAGCGCCTTGTGCGCCCGCACCGCGCCCTCGTAGTACGTGGCCGGGTCATGCACGGAGTTGAGCATCAGCGTGGGGGGCAGGCCCTTGCCGGTGACCTTCACGCGCGGCGCGTCCGACTCCGGCCAGTACACGCAGGTCGCGGCGTAGGCGAGCTCCCGTGCCCCGACCAGCGGGTACTTCTTGGTGTCCTTGGCGCTCTGCCGTATCCAGTGGCCGAGATCCCGGCTCCACGGGGTGTCGTTGCAGGTGACCGGGAAGTACGTGGCGGCGAAGCCGGGAGACAAGTAGGTGGCGAAGGCCTGCTGGACGAGCCGGCGCTCGGCCGACGTCGCCCTTTCCCAGTGCTCCAGGGCAGCCAGCACGGACGCCAGCTGACCCCACTGCCGGTCAGCGTTGTACATCCCCTGGAGCGTGGCGTTGTCGAGCTGGTTGGGCCCGATCGTCAGCGAGCCGATCGTGATCGGGCGGTCGTGCAGCGCCTTGCGGCGCGCCTCCCACCTCGCCTTCGCTTCGGCGGGGGTGCTTCCGTAGTGGTAGACCGAGTCGTACCTGGCGATCCATGGCAGGAAGTCCTGCTCGAAACGGCGCTGGAAACTCCTCGGTTGCCCGAGTTCGGCCTGCTGCCAGGTGTCATGGAAGGGCAGATTGCTGTCCAGCACGGCGCGCTCGATGTGCTGCGGGAACTCCGTCGCGTAGTACGCGCCGAGCCAGGTGGCGTACGACGGCCCGTAGTACGAGATCTTCTGCACGCCGAGCAGTGCGCGGAACAGGTCCATGTCGTGCACGGCCTGGTCCGTGGTGAGGTACTTGAACAGGTCACCGCTGCGCTTCTGACAGCCCTTCGCGAACTGCCTGGACCGGTCCACCACGCCTTGGACCGCCGCGGGCGAGCGGTCGCGGAAGTCGCCCGCGTAGAAGTCCCGGAACTCGGCGTCGGTCTGGCATGTCGCGTGCGAGCTGCTGCCGACTCCCCGCTGGTCGAAGCTGACCACGTCGTACGCGGCACCGACCGCGGGCGACGCCTTGACGAAGTCCGCGGGCCGTGCGAGCCCCGAGGCGCCCGGTCCGCCGGCGGCCATCATCAGCACCCCACGGCGCTGTGCCGGGTCGGCGGCCTGGTGCCGGGACACCTCAATGGTCAGGTCCGCGCCGGTCCCCGGGTGGCGCCAGTCGCGGGGCACGGTCATTGCCGCGCACTGAAGCGAAGGATCCTGGTCACACGGCTTCCAGCCGAGCCGCTGCCCGGCATAGCGCGCGGCCGCGGGCGAAGAGCTGCTGTGCGCACCGCCTGCCGGTGCGGACCGCACCGTGGCGGCCGGGGCGACGGCAGTCGCGATGGCCGTGGCCACCACACCCGATACGGCGGCCACGGGCCATCGCGGTTTTCTGAACGTGGACATCGAACCTCCCGGCGGCCGCGCTCGGCTGCGCAGCGTCTGATGCGATGTTCGGGCTCCGGCAACCCGCAATCGATCATGCTGGTTGCCGTCTTGGGGGTGGTACCAGCACCACCCCGGCCGTCCTGTCTGCGGCGATCACCTGCTGGTGTACCAGCCAGGGGCCAGTAGCCTCGGGAACTTTCGGTGCCACGTGAGCAGTCGGAGGCCCGCCCATCGACCATGGCAAAATCAACCAGGTGCAGATCGGGATACTTGGACCATTCGAGGTTCGTACGGATGACGGCGTCCCGGCCGATGTGCCGGGTGCGCGGCTGCGCGGGCTGTTGATCGCCCTCGCGCTCGAACCGGGTCGCGTAGTCCCGAAGGCGACGCTCGTCGACTGGATTTGGGGTGAACAGCCGCTCTCCGACGCAGCGAACGCCTTGCAACGCTTGGTGTCCCGGCTGCGGAAGGCGCTGCCGGGAGGGTTGGTCGAGGGGCAGCCGGACGGCTACCGGTTGAGGGTGGAACCCGACGCTGTCGACGCCGTGCGGTTCGAACGCCTCGTCGGCCAGGCCCGCAATGACGAGGACCCACGGGGGGTACGGCTGCTGCGTGAGGCCCTCGCCTTGTGGCGCGGTGCGGCCATGCAGGACGTCGGTTTGCCGGACAGTGCAGCGTTTGATGCGGCGGTCACCCGGCTCGAGGGGCTACGCCTGGCTGCCATGGAGGATCGGTTCGATGCGGAGATCAGCCTCGGCCACGGCGTGAAGCTGGTCACGGAACTGACCGACTTGGTGGCCGCGCATCCGGTACGGGAACGGCTTGTCGCTGCGTTGATGCGTGCCCTCGTTGCGACCGGTCGCGACACTGAGGCGCTGCTCGTGTACCAGCGCACGAGGGAAACCCTGGCCGACGCGCTGGGCGTCGACCCCTCACAGGAGCTGTCCGCCGTGCATGTCGCGCTGCTGCGGGGCGAGTTGGGGCGGCGGGAGGAGGACCGTAAGACCAACTTGCGTGCCGAGCTGACCAGCTTCGTCGGCAAGGACGCTGATGTCGCCGCGGTCCGCGAACTCATCGCCGAACATCGGCTCACCACCCTCATCGGGCCGGGCGGCTCGGGGAAGACCAGGCTGGCCACCGAAACCGCGCGCCCGCTGCTCGGCGACCTGCCGGACGGGGTCTGGCTGGTGGAGCTCGCAGCCATCGGCGCGGACGGTGACGTGGCGCACTCGACGCTCGCCGCGCTCGGCCTGCGGGATGCGCTGCTCGGCGAGGCACCGGACGCGGAGCCGACGGACAGGGTCATTGCTGCGGTCCGCGAGCGGGCGATGTTGCTGATTCTGGACAACTGCGAGCATGTGATCGAGTCCGCGGCGGCGTTCGCCCATCGGGCGCTCGGGGAGTGCCGGCGGCTGCGGATCCTCGCGACGAGCAGGGAATCCCTCGGCATCACCGGTGAGGCACTGTGGCCGGTCGCGCCGTTGGTCCTGCCCGCCGAGGACGCCGACCCCGGCGAGATCGAGTCCTCTCCGGCCGTCCAGCTGCTGCAGGACCGAGCCGGCGCGGTGCGCAAGGACCTCGCGAGGGACGCCCACACAGTGTCGGCCATGGCGCGCATCTGCCGGGCGCTTGACGGTATGCCGCTGGCAATCGAACTCGCCGCGGCCAGGTTGCGCACCATGTCCCTCGATCAGCTCGCCCATCGGCTCGACGACCGGTTCCGCCTGCTCACCGGCGGCAGCCGCACCGCGCTGCCGCGGCACAGGACGCTGCGTGCGGTGATCGACTGGAGCTGGGAACTGCTCACCGACGCCGAACGGATGGTGCTGCGCAGACTCTCGGCGTTCTCCGGTGGTGCGAGCCTGGAAGCGGCCGAGCGGGTCTGCGCCGGCGAGGGGGTCGAGGCGGGGCAGGTACTCGAGTTGCTGACCGCGCTGACCGAGAAATCGCTGGTGCTCACCGAGGGCGACGGAGCGCCGCGCTACCGGATGCTCGGCACGATCAAGGAGTACGCCGGGCAGCGGCTCGCGGAGGCGGGGGAATCGGATCCGGCGCGCCGTGCGCATCTCGCGTACTTCACCGAACTCGCCGAAACCGCGGATCCGCATCTTCGCCGGGCCGAGCAATTGGAATGGCTTGCCGCGCTCGAGGCCGAGCACGACAACATCGGTGCCGCGATGCGCGGTGCGCTCGCGGCCGGTGAGGCGCAGGGGGCGATGCGGCTCGCAGCGGCCGCTGGGTGGTACTGGTGGCTCGGCGGGCACAAGGCCGAGGGCAACGAGCTGATCATGGCGGCCACTGCCATGCCCGGCGAGGTGGCCGACGAGATCCGGGCCATGGTGTACGCATTCGTCGTACAGCTCGTGCTCTCCGGGCTGGGTGATCAGTACCAGGCGGAGGAGTGGATCCACAAGGCTTACGAAATCAGCCGGCGGGTGCAGAGCCGTCACCCGGTGCTGGGGTTCGTCGCCGCACTGGAACGCATGGTGCGAGCACCGGAAGCGTCCGTGTCCGCGTTCGAACCGCTGCTCACGGACGAGGACCCCTGGGTACGCGCTCTTGCCCGGCTGCACCTCGGCAAGATGCGCATCATGCTTGGCCACGACGGCCGGGACGCGGACGCATATCTCGAGACGGCGCTCACCGAGTTTCGTGCGCTCGGCGAACGGTGGGGGATGTCGTTCGCCCTGACCGAGCTGGCGAATCGGATCGCTGTGCGCGGCGAGTTCGCCGGTGCGTGCGCGTACTACGAAAAGGCGATCGCGGTCGTCACCGAGGTCGGTGCCATCGAGGATGTCGTGGGGATGCGGTCGCGGCAGGCCCAGTTGTACTGGCTGTTGGGCGATGAGGACTCCAGCGCGGCTGCCATGGCCGAGGCGCAGCGGTCCGCGGAACGCGTCGCCTGGCCGAATGCGCTGGCCGAGCTGGCCCTGGCGAAGGCGGGGCTCGCGCACTGGAGCGGCGACGCCGAGCAGGCACACCGGCAACTCGACGTCACGACTGCGATGCTGGGCGATGACGCCGAGCGGGCAAACGTCCGCGCGGTGATACAAGACCTGCTCGGCTACCTTGCCGAGGATCTCGACGAGGCCCGCGAACACCGCATCGCGGCCTTCCATGCGGCGTCCGAGGCGGGGCATGCACCCCTGATCGCGCACGTGCTCGTCGGGATCGCGGATCTGGCGCTGCGTGACCAACAGTACGAGCAGGCCGCGCGGCTGCTCGCGGCGAGCGCCGGTGTGCGCGGTCTGCCGGATCGTTCCCAACCGGATGTGGCCCGGATCGAGCGGGCCGCGCGGCGTGGCCTCGGTGACACGCGGTTCACCGAGGCGACGCAGGACGGGGCGCAGGCGAGCTGGCGTGAGGTGGTCGCGGGCACCCTCGCTCGTTGACCTCCGGCGGAAGGGGCCGCTGATGCGGGTCCTGGCCGCGCTCGGCCTGTCAACTGACGTGCTCGGGCGACGTTTTACCGGGCCGTTTCCGTCCAGGTGACCGGCAGTTCGTGGACGCCGTAGATCCGCATGGTGGTCCTGAGCTTCACCTCGCCGGCGGGGACGGCGAGCTTGAGGGTCGGGAAGCGACGCAGCAGTCCGTCGAATCCGGCGCGCATCTCGATGCGGGCCAGTTGCTGGCCGAGGCATTGGTGGACGCCGTGGCCGAAGGACAGGTGACCGCGGGCCTTGCGGTGGATGTCCAGGGTGTCGGGGTTGTCGAAGCGCTGGGGGTCGCGGTTGGCGGCCAGCAGTGAGACAACGACGGTCGATCCCTTGCCGAGGGTTTCGCCGCCGAGTTCGATGTCCTCGGTGGCGTAGCGATAGAGGGAGAGGGTGTCGACAACGGACAGGTAGCGCATGAGTTCCTCGACGGCACCGGGCAGCAGATCCGGGTCGGCGCGCAGTTCGGCGAGCTGCTCGGGGTGCTCCAAGAGCGCGAAGGTGCCCAGCGCCAGCATGTTGGCGGTGGTCTCGTGGCCCGCGAGCAGCAGCAGGAAGGCGACGCCGGTCAGCTCATCGATGGCGAGGTCGTCATGGCGGGCCAGGTCGGACAGGATGTCGTCGTCGGGGGTGGCGCGCTTGCGGGTGACCAGTTCGGCAAGGTACGTGGTCAGTGCGGTGTACGCGGCGATCTTCTCGTCGAACGGCAGCTCCGTGTCCAAGAACTTGGCGGAGTTGACCTGGAAGTTCTCCCGGTCCGCGTAGGGGACACCGAGCAGTTCGCAGATCACCAGCGAGGGCACCGGCAGCGCGAACTCCTTGACCAGGTCGACCGGCGGGGCAAGACGCTCCAGCTCGTCCAACTGCCGCTCGACGACGTCGACGATGCGCTCTTCGAGCTGCTTCATGCGATTGACGGTGAAGGCGCCGGTGAGCTTGCGCCGCAGCCGGGTGTGGTCCGGCGGGTCCATGGCGATGAACACGCCCGGCACCTGCGGGGACGGTTCGGTAGCGGCGGGCATGCCGGGGATCTCGATCGGATCGTGGAGAACGCCGATGTCCTGGCGGGAGCTGAACCGGGTGTCGGCCATGAGCTGACGGGCCGCGTCGTAGCCGGTGACGATCCAGCCCTCGTGACCGTCGGGGAAGACCATGGGACTGACCGGGCGAGCCTCGCGCAGCCGGGTGATGGCGCGGGGCGGGTCGAAGGGGCCCGCATCGCGCTCGATGGGGAGGCCGTGCGGGAGGGAATCCGTCTGACTCATCGGGCTGCCTTTCGTGGCGGTTGATGCGGCAACACTCGCCGACGGACCTGACACACGACTGACACGGCTCTGACACCGAAGCAGCGCCGACCTCAAGTGCCCACCCCAGTAGGCGCTTCACACCGGAAATCCAGGCCGCGGGAAGCCCTACGGGGTCGGCCGAGGGCTGAGGGGAGCTCCATAGGGCCTTCTGCTGGTTGACCTGGATCCACTGGACAGGTCCTAGCGGTTGGGATCCTGCCGCTGGTGGCGCGCGAGGTCGCTTTCCGGGTAGTCGGCGGAGTCGGGCTCCTCGAAGTCGAGGATGTCCTCGCCGTACAGGTCCTGCACCCAGTTGGCCTGGTAGATGGTGTCGAGGTAGCGCTCGCCGAGGTCCGGGGCGATGGCCACCGCGGTGAGCCCGCGGGTGTCGTGCCGGGACAGCCAGCCCATCGCGCCGCTGACTACCGTGCCGGTCGAGCCGCCGAAGAGGAATCCGTGCCGGGCCAGCCGATGGCAGGTGCGGACGGTGTCCGCCTCCGTGACGTGGACCGCCTCGTCCACGAAGGACTCGTCGAGCAGCGGGGGGCGGACGCTCATGCCCAGGCCGGGGATCATACGGCGGCCCGGCGCATCACCGAAGGCCACCGACCCGACGGGGTCCACCGCGATGATCTGCACCGGCCGGTGCCACTGACAGAAGTAGCGTGCGCAGCCCATCAGGGTCCCGGTGGTGCCGGCGCCGACGAACAGGACGTCCAGGTGCGGGAACCAGCGGGCGATCGCCGGTGCCGTCGTGCGGTAATGCGCCTGCCAGTTGGCCGGGTTGGTGTACTGGCTGAGCCATACGCACCGCTCGTCGGAGGCGCACAGTCCGCGGATGTAGTCGAGCCGTGCGCCGAGGTAGCCGCCGTTGGCCTCGTTCGCGGCGACGACATGGACCTGGCTGCCCAGTGCCTCCATCATCAGCCTGGTCGACAGATTGCAGCGGGAGTCCGTCACGCACAGGAATCTGTAGCCCTTGCTCGCCGCGATCATGCTCAGTGCCACGCCGAGGTTTCCGGACGAGGACTCGACCAGGATCGAACGCGGAGTCAGGACGCCTTCCCGCTCGGCTGTCTCCACCATCTCGGTCGCGGCCTTCAGCTTGATCGAGCCGGTGAAGTTGAAGCCCTCGCACTTGAGGAACAGCGACTGCCCGAAGACGGGTTCGAGGTCAACGTAGAGCTCTTCCTCGTTGAAGGCGTAGGGAACGGATATGACTGGCACGATGGTCTCCTTCTCTGGAGCGGAGCACCTTCGGAATGTCCATGTGACCGTGGCGGCGGGCTTCTCCTGTGCCGGGCGCCGGTGCGTCCGGCCGTGCCGACGGGGAGGCCTGCCGGCCGCCGCGGTGTGGTGCGGTTCGGCCTGTGGCAATGGGGCCGCTGATGTCACCTGGGGTCACTTCCGTGGGGTCCTCCTTGTCGCCTCGACAGCGAGGTATCGGCGCTCATCCGTACCGGCGCAGTTCGTGGAAGAAGCCGTCGATGGTCTGCAGCTCTCCGGAGCGGGCCACCTCGTCGTAGACGTACTTGCCGACCGCGAGATCGAGCACGCCGAGGCCGAACGGTGAGAACACCGCGGGCCGGTCCGGAGGAGCCGTCACCCGCCCGTTCATCACGTCGTCCAGCGTGCCGTGCACGAAGTCCCGGTTGCCCGTGAGCTGCTCGGTCAGATGGGGCGAGGTGCCGGCCCGCAGACAGTGCTCGATGTCATCGACGATATTGGTCGAGGCCAGCAGGATCTGCGGTGCGAGGTCGCGCAGGGACACATGCAGGACCACCGGGTTGTGCTCGAACCACGAGGGGTCCTCGACATGCGGCTCACCGGCGACGGTGGCGAAGACGACCAGGTCGCTGTAGCGGATCAGCTCCTCGGCACTGTCGTGCACGGAGATCCGGCCGGGGGTGCCGGACTGCTCCAGGTAGAGGCGGAAGCCGGCCGCGCTCTCGGGGGACACGTCGTGCACGCCGATCTCGTCGAACGACCAGCCGGTGCCTTCCAGGAACGTATGGATGTAGCGGGCGATCAGGCCCGCCCCGAAGAATCCGACGCGCATCGGCCGTGGACGTCCGCGGCTGAGCCAGTCCGCCGCCGACGCCGCCGACGCGGCGGTCCTGGTGGCGCTGATGATGGAGCTTTCCAGGCAGGCGAACGGATAGCCGGTGACGGGATCGTTGAGGATCAGCACGGCGGAGGCCCTGGGGATGTCGGACGCCACGTTCTCCGGGAAGCTGGAGATCCACTTCAGGCCGTCCACCCGTGCCTGACCGCCGATCGAGGCGGGCAGCGCGATCATCCGCGAGGAGCGGCGGTCGGGAAAACGGAGGAAGGAGGACGGAGGGTTCACCGAGTCACCGGCGCCATGCAGCCGGTAGGTGTCCTCGACCACCTCCACGATGTGCTTCTCTCGTCCTTCCAGGGCGGCCCGGACCTGTCCTCCCGGGATCACCGCGAACGGTGGCACGGCGAGCGGTCCGGTCATGGCGGACGGTGCGCTGGAGCGGATGGTGTTCACGGAAGGGTCACCTCGATGGTCGGTGCGCTGTCGGCCAGGCGCGTGGGATCGGCCATCGCCACGACCACATCCCGTGGCCCCTCGAACGGCTCCCTGCTGTGCGCGGTACGGACGTTGTCGACTAGCAGCAGGTCACCGGCCTGCCAGGGGCGGCGCAGGGTGTGCGCCTCGTAGACCTTGTTCAGCAGCTGGACGGTGTCCTCGGTGAGAGGGTCGCCATTGCCGTAGCGGGTGTTGAACGGCAGCCCGTCGGCGCCGTACTCGTCGATCAGGTACTCCCGCACCTCGGGGGCCAGCGTCCACTCGTTGAGGAACGCGATCTGGTTGAACCAGCAGCGTTGCCCGCTGACGGGGTGGCGCACCACCGCGCTGCGGCGCTGCCGGGTGCGCAGTCCGCCGTCGGGCTGCCATGCGAACGCGATGGCGTTGGCCCGGCAGTAGCGCTCGATGGCGTCCCGGTCGTCGGTGCCGAACGCCTCCGGCAAGGAGGCCCCGATCTCGTCGTGGTAGTTGCGGGTGAGCAGCCAGCCCTCCCGCTCGAACCGCTCGGTCAGCTCGGCCGGCAGCGCGTCGAGCACCGCCGTGGCGTCCGCCACCCCGGTCGCCCCGCCTTTGGTGGGCGCGCCGAGACACGCGAACAGCATCAGGCCGGGGAACTCCAGCGTGTAGCTCAGTTCGTGGTGCATGCACATCGGCTGGTTCGGCGGCCACTTGGAGGACGAGTAGACGCCCTCGGAGTAGGTGTGCCGGGGGGCGAAGGATTCCCTCTCCGTCACCGGCACGGCGTCCAGTTGCCGGACGATCGCGCCGACGTCGTCCGCGTGGCGCAGCCCGAGGCCGCGGACGAGGACCGCACCGCGTTCGGTGACGGCGGCGCGCAGCGCGTCCCGGTGCGCGGCCGCCCAGCCCGCCGCGTCGTCGGTGCCCTCGGCCCACAGCATCGCCGTGGTACCGGCCGGCGACTCCAGATCCGGCAGTGCGGGCGGGAGTGAGGATGTCATCGTGACGTTCCTTTCGGTCTGGGGCAGCCGGTCCGGGTCAGGAAGCCGGCCATTCGGCGGCACGCAGCACCGCCTTTGCCGCCTCCGTCGCTCGCGTATGAAGGAAGTACGGGCCGCCGTCGGCGAGTTCGTGCAGGTCGACGCGCTCGGCCAGGAGCAGCCAGTCGCGGTGGTGTTGCGGGAACTGAGCAGTGCCGGGGTCGTCGGCGGCGACGACCACGGTGACCGGCGCGGTCAGCTTCCCCGCCGGCGGGCTGTCCAGGGCGTCGGCGAAATACCGGTGTGCGGCGATGCAGTCGCGCCGGTATGCGGCGGGCGCACGGTCGGCGCGTTGCGCGTCCCGTACGGGGCGGCCGCCGTCTGCGTTCCATGCTGCGGCGAGTTCGGCGTCCCCGCACTCGGTGAGGCCGGCCACGGCGGCGTGCCGGGCGGCGGCGTCACCCAGCAACTGCGCGCCGAGAAAGACCCGTTGGACGTCCACTCCGCGTTCCTGGAGTCTCCTGGCGGTCTCCACGGCGCACGCGGCGCCCGAAGCGTGGCCCCACAACAGGACGCCCGTCAGGCCGCGCCGGACGATCTCGGCGGCGGCCCGCTCGGCCACCTGTGCCGTCGCCGCGGACGGCCCCGCCGCGTCGTCCGTCGCGGGGCCGGGCGGTTCGACGGCGTAGACCGCCGGCCCGCTGCCCCGCAGCGCCGTGGCGAGCGCCCGGAAGTCCTCCGCGCCGCCTCCGGCGCGGGGGAATCCCACCAGCGCGCCCTGCCGTTGCCCCTGGTCCGGCTCCGACAGCGACCGCAGCGGCTCGCCGTCCGTCGTGGCACGGCTCTCGACCAGCCGCGCCAGGTCGGCGAGGACGGGGTGGCGGGTGAGGTCCTTGGGAGAGACCACCCGGTCCAGGCAGATCGCGACGCGTACCGCTGTCAGGGAGGTGCCGCCGAGGTCGAAGAAATGGTCCTGGCGTCCGATCCGACCCTCCGGGATACCGAGGGTCTTGGCCCATGCGGCCGCGAGCCGTCGTTCTGCCGGTGTGCCGGGCGGGTGGTGGTCGTCCTCGGCGGTGTCGCCCTCGTCGGCGAGTGCGTCCGGGGTGAGTGCGGTCAGCGTCTTCTTGTCGGTCTTTCCGTTGGCGGTCAGCGGCAGGCTCTCCCGCCAGAGGAAGGCCGACGGGACCATGTACGCGGGCAGGGACCGGCTCAGGGTGTCCTGCAGCGCGTCGTCCTCCAGCGGGCGCGGAGCGGCGTAGTAGGCCACCAGCCGCCGGCCGTGACCGGTGTCCTGGGAGACCACTACGGCGGCGTCGCGGATACCGGGGACCCGTAGCAGGGTGCTCTCGATCTCGCCGATCTCGATCCGGAAGCCACGGATCTTGACCTGGGCGTCCCGGCGGCCGAGGAAATCGAGTTTCCCGTCCGGCAGCCAGCGCCCGTGGTCGCCGCTGCGGTAGAGCCGTCTGCCGGGGTGGTGCGGATCCTCGGTGAAGGCCGACCGGGTGCGCTCGGGGTCGTTGACGTATCCGCGGCCGACGCAGACTCCGGAGAAGACGATCTCTCCGGGGGCGCCGAGCGGCACCGGAGACAGGTACTCGTCGACGATATGGATGTGCACGTTGTTGACGGGT
>NZ_JBEZJZ010000170.1:0-12542 GCF_040651455.1 Streptomyces sp. NPDC048483 | reverse complement strand
GTCCTGCCGTCCACCGGGCGCGACGATGTCCGCTCCGGCCTCAGCCCTGCTGGAAGAGCTCCGCGGGCAGCGGCTTGAGGAGGGCGTAGAGGTCGTCGGTGATCGGGCGGTCCCAGCTGGCGATGGTGACCAGCACGCCGTCGCTGCGGTCGAACTGGGCGCAGGAGATCCGGCTCTCGGAGCACTTGATGCGCTTGACGATCAGCAGGTTGTCCTCGTGCATCACCGGGGTGTCCTCGCTCTCGACGACCGTCACCGTCTCGTCGTTGTCGAGCGCCGCCAGCAGCTGGGCCACCTCGAAGGGCACCTCGTCGTCCTCGAGGTCGCGGGCCGGGGAGCCCTCCGGCAGATTCCCGATGATCATCGCGGGGCCGCGGCCGCCGAACAGGTCGTAGCGCAGAAAGACACCCTGGCAGGTGCCGTCCGGCGCGGGCAGCAGCCCCGCACCGAGATTGCCCGGCCAGTCCCCGGGGTCCATCGCGAGGACGTCGAAGTCAGGACCAGCGGGCGTGGCTGCGCTACGGCGGCGGAGGAAGGACATGCCGCCATCGTACGTGTCCGCGCCGCGCGCGACGTGCGGACATCGGGGCAAGTGACGGCGGGTGCGCCGGCCGGATCGCCGTGCCGGCCACGCCGTGGGACGCAAAGAGGTGATCATGGAAGTTTCGGGCGCGACGGGGGTGCGGCAGCTCGGTCGTGAACACGTCATAGCGCTCCGGCGGCACCCACCCGTCATGTGCCGCCCGGCCCTTCCCGGTGGCGTTCGTGGTGGCGTTCGTGGTGGCGTTCGTGGTGGCGTTCGTGGTGGCGTTCGTGGTGGCGGGCCACCCGGGCGCGGTTGCCGCAGGAAGGGGTGCACCACTCCTGGCGGGCGTGATCCTTGACGAAATGGCGGAAGCGGCGAGGGGCGGGGCAGGCCCGCAGCAGGGCGCGCTCGGGACCGTCGAGGAAGACGATGACGGCGCGGGCGAGCGCGGACGGTGGGCCAGCACCATGCTGGTGCTGCGGGCCGGCTGGATATGCGCCTCCGCCGGGAGCAGGCGGTGGGCGTCGGCCCGACTGGGCGGTCCCGGCCGTACGGCGCGGGCGGACAGGGACAGGGCGGCGGCCCGCAGGTCCCGTACGGCGGTGAGCAGCGCTCGGTCCGCGGAGGCGTCCGGGGCGCCGTCCAGGAGGGCGGCCCGGTCCCCTAGCCGGACCGCGAGTCCGGCCGTATCGGCGAGGTCGTCGGCGACACCGCCGTGTCCGTCGTGGCGGATGGTGACGGCAAGATCGAGAGCCAGCCGCGTGGCGGTCATATGGCTGATGCTAGCGTCGCCGGCAGCCATTGATCGTGGAGGGAGAACCATGGCCGACATCCGTCAACTACTGCGCGACCTCCCGGTCTTCGGGGGCGATCTGCCGACCTTCGACCCCGTCGATACGCCCGACGAACCGGTGGCCCTGTTCACCACCTGGCTTCTCGCCGCCGTGGAGGCGCAGATCCCGGAGCCCCACGCGATGACGGTCTCGACGGCCGGCGCCGACGGCAATCCGTCCGCCCGCACGCTGATCCTCAAGGACATCGACGCGGACGGCTGGCGGTTCGCCGCGCATGCCGACAGCGTCAAGGGCAAGGAGCTGGCGGATCGCCGGTATGCGGCCCTGACGTTCTATTGGCAGCCGCTTGCCCGCCAGGTACGGGTCCGCGGACCGGTGGTGCGCGAGAGCGCCGAGCGGGCCGCTCAGGACTTCCTGGCGCGCGGCGCGGGCGCCCGCGCCGAGGCGCTGCTCGGCCGGCAGAGCCGGCCACTGACCGACCTGGCCGAACGCGACGCCGCGGTCGCGGAGTCGGCGGCCCGTCTGGCGCGCGAGCCCGAGCTGGTCGCGCCGGGGTGGCAGCTCTTCACCGTGCGCGCCGATGAGGTCGAGTTCTGGCAGGGCGACCAGGAGCGCAAGCACACCCGCCTCGCATACCGTCGCAAGGGCGATGCCGAGGTCTGGACGAAGGGGCTGCTGTGGCCGTGACGGCCGGGCGGCGCGGCGGCCCCGGCAGGCCGTGATGGGCGGCACCCACCTCAACCACTGGAAGGCGGGCCTGCGTTCGGTCCCGCCCGAGGTGTGGCAGCACGCGGACTGCGAGGTCCTGATCCTCGCCGACAACCACCTCACCGAGATCCCGGCCGGCCTCGGTCGCCTCCGCGCGCTGCACACCCTCGACCTCGGCCACAATGCACTGACCGAGGTGCCGGAGGAAATCGGGGCGCTGGCGGCGGGGCTGACCCGGTACCTGTACCTGCACGACAACCGGCTCACGGCGCTCCCGGAGGGGCTGTGCGCGCTGGACCGGCTCGGCTATCTCAACGTCGGAGAGAATCCGCTGGGACGGCTGCCGGAGACCCTCGGGGAGATGACGGGCCTGGTCGAACTGCGCGCCCAGAAAGCCGAGTTGAAGGCTGTGCCGGTGTCGGCAGGCCGACTGGTGCGCCTGCGGGAACTCTGGCTCGGCGGCAACGGGCTCACCGAGCTGCCCGCCGCCCTCGGCGCGCTGCGCGAACTGCGGGTTCTGGAGCTCCGGGACAATGCCCTGCCCCGCGTCCCCGAGGCGCTGCGGACGCTGCCGCTGCTGCGCCGGATCGACCTGCGGGGCAACCGGATCGGGGACCTGCCGTCGTGGCTCGCGGAGCTGCCGTCGCTGGAAAAGCTGGATCTGCGGTGGAATGCGGTGGCGGACACCGCGGAACCGGTCCTGGCGCTGCGGGACCGGGGGTGTGTGGTTCTCACGTGACGGGTGGCGGCTCACTCCGCAGACGCGGTTGCGGGCGAGCCGGCCGAAACCCTGGGGTGCCCCTGCCCTCAGGGCACCCCACCCGGCCGGACGGCATGCTCCGGCACCATGGCCACCGCGCGGAACGTCCGCGAGCGGGCCCGCGCGCGGCCGGGCCTACTACGTAAGGTCGAACTCCCCCTCCCGCGCCCCCAGCACAAAGGCCCGCCATTCCGCGGGGGTGAAAATCACTGCCGGGATTTCCGGATGACGGCCGTTCCGCATCGCGATATAGCCCTCGACGAAGGCGATCTGGACGTCGCCCACGCCCTGACTGCTCGACTGCCACTCGGCGTGGGTCAGGTCGAGTTCGGGCGTGGTCTCGCCCATCAGCCGCTGCTCGGTGATGCTGTTGGCCACGTTGCCGCTCCTCCCGGTCGGTCGTCCGACGTCAGCGTAGTGACCGGGCCCGGGGACGGACAGGGTGCGACCGGGCCCGCAGGCGGTCTAAGTGGCCGGGGGTTCGGCGCCGACCAGCCACATGGAGAAGAACTGGGCGCCGCCTCCGTACGCATGCCCCAATGCCCGCCGTGCGCCGTCGACTTGATGGTCGCCGGCCCGGCCGCGCACCTGGAGGGCGGCCTCGGCGAAGCGGAGCATGCCGGAGGCGCCGATGGGGTTGGTGGAGAGGACGCCGCCGGAGGGGTTGACGGGAAGGTCGCCGTCCAGTTCGGTGACGCCGGACTCGGTGAGCTTCCAGCCCTCGCCCTCGTCGGCGAAGCCGAGGTTTTCCAGCCACATCGGCTCGTACCAGGAGAACGGGACGTACATCTCGACGGCGTCGATCTCGCGGCGGGGTTCGGCGATGCCGGCCTGGCGGTAGACATCGGCGGCGCAGTCCTTGCCCGCCTGCGGGGAGACGAAGTCCTTGCCGGCGAAGAGGGTGGGTTCGCTGCGCATGGCGCCGCCGTGCACCCAGGCCGGCGGGTGCGGTGCGCGCGCGGCGCCGGCGCGGTCGGTGAGGATCATCGCGCAGGCGCCGTCGGAGGACGGGCAGGTCTCCGAGTAGCGGATCGGGTCCCAGAGCATGGGGGAAGCCTGGACCTTTTCGAGGGTGAGGTCCGCTTCGTGGAGGTGGGCGTAGGGGTTTTTGAGGGCGTTGCGGCGGTCCTTGTAGGCGACGAGGGAGCCGACGGTGTCCGGGGCGCCGGTGCGTCGCATGTAGGCGCGGACGTGCGGGGCGAAAAAGCCGCCGGCACCGGCCAGCAGCGGCTGCTGGAAGGGAACGGGCAGGGACAGGCCCCACATGGCGTTGGACTCGGACTGCTTCTCGAAGGCGAGGGTGAGGACCGTACGGTGGACGCGGGCGGCGACGAGGTTGGTGGCGACCAGGGCGGTGGAGCCGCCGACGGAGCCCGCGGTGTGGACGCGCAGCATCGGCTTGCCCACGGCGCCGAGCGCGTCGGCCAGGTAGAGCTCCGGCATCATCACGCCCTCGAAGAAGTCCGGGGCCTTGCCGATGACGACGGCGTCGATGTCGGCCCACGTCAACTCGGCGTCTTTCAGGGCTCGTTGGGCCGCCTCGCGGACGAGTCCGGCGATCGAGACATCGCGGCGGGCGGCGACGTGCTTGGTCTGGCCGATGCCGACGACGGCCACGGGTTCCTTCGCTGTCGCGGCCGTGCTCATGACGCTCCTGACGCTCATGGCGCTCCTCACTCACCTTCCAGGACGGCGACCAGGTTCTGCTGCAGGCACGGACCCGAGGTGGCGTGCGCCAGGGCGCGGTCGGACTCCCCGCGCTGGATACGGGCGGCGGCCTCGCCGAGGCGGATGAGGCCGGCGGCCATGACGGGGTTGGCGGCCAGTGCGCCCCCGGACGGGTTGATCCGGACCGTGGTGCCGGGCGCGTCGAGTGCGAGGGCGCGGCGGAGGACCACCTCCTGGGAGGTGAAGGGGGCGTGCAGCTCGGCGGTGTCGACCGGCCGCGCGAAGGCTCCGGCGCGTTCGGCGGCCAGGCGGGTGGACGGGGAGTCGGTGAGGTCGCGGACGCCCAGGCTGTGGGCCTCGATGCGGTGGTCGAGGCCGCGGATCCAGGCGGGGCGGTCACACAGCCGGCGGGCCGTGTCGCCGGCGGCGAGGACGACGGCGGCCGCGCCGTCGCCGATGGGCGGGCAGTCGCCGGTGCGCAGGGGGGCGACGAGCGGGCCGCCGGAGGGCACAGCGCCGCGTAGCTGGGCGTGGGGGTTGGTCTCGGCGGCGGTGCGGCTGCGGGCCGCGATGCCGGCCAGCTCGCGCTCGTCCGTCATCCCCGCGTCGATCAGGGCCTGGGCCTGGAGGGCGGCGAGCGCGACCGAGTCGGGCCACAGCGGGGCCACGTAATACGGGTCGAGCTGACGGGTGAGGACCTCGCGGACGTCACCGGGCGAGGATTTGCCGTACGCGTAGACCAGCGCGGTCTCCGCCTCGCCGGTGAGGATCTTCACCCAGGCCTCGTACAGCGCCCAGGCGCCGTCCATCTCGACATGGGATTCGGAGATCGGCGGCCAGGCCCCGACACCGTCCAGCGCCATGGTGAAGGAGAAGGCGCGGCCCGCGAGGTAGTCGGAGGAGCCGGAGCAGGTGAAGTCGATGTCGCCGGCCCTGAGGCCGGTCTGCGCCAGGACATCGTGCAGCACCGGCATCAGCATTTCGACCTCGGAGGCCTCCGCACTGTCGCGGCGGTGATCGCTCTGCCCGAAGGCGACGATGGCGACCTCCCGCACCGGGTCCTGCGCCGGATCCCGCACCGGCTCGCGCACTGGCTCGGGCATCAGATCAGCTCCTTGTAGCTGTCGTAGTCGGCGTCGGGTTCGCCGGTGGGGCGGTAGTGGTCGGGGATGGGGGCACCTCCCATGCCTTTAGGGCTATGGGGGAGCCCGCCCTCGCTCCATACGGGTTCGACGCGAAGGCCCATGCGGACCTGGTCGTACGGGATGCCGCCGATGCGCGCGTGCAGGGCCAGGTCGGCGCCGTCCAGGGCGATATGGGCGTAGACGTAGGGGACCTCGATGTCGAGGTTCTTGGCCTTGATGTTGACGATGCAGAAGGTGGTGACGGTGCCGCGGGGGCCCACCTCGACCTGGGTGTCGGTGGCGACACCGCAGGTGGGGCAGGCGCCGCGGGGCGGGACGTACACCTTGCGGCAGGAGGGGCAGCGTTCGCCGATGGTCCTGCGGTCGGAGAGCGCCTGGATGTAGCGGGACTGGGCGGCGCCGGGTGAGTAGGTGTAGTCGAGGCGGGCGGGGGTGGTGATGCCGGTGACCGGATCGGCGAACTCGCCCCGGTGCGGCTGGGGTTGGGGCTGACTGCCTGGGGATCGGGTGATGTTCTCCGCGTCGGCGGACGGTTCGAGCGGCTCGAAGCAGGCGATGTCGGTGATGGCGCCGGTACGTTCGGCGGCCCAGCGGATCGTGACCCGCATGCCGGTGTGTACGGCGCCGGGGCCGGGGGCGTCCAGGGCGTGCAGCAGGGCGGTGTCGGCGCCGTCGAGCCGGACCAGGACCCAGGCGAAGGGGGTCTGCAGGGGCTGGCCGCGGCGTGGGGAGGGGTTCCAGGCCCAGGTGGTGACGGTGCCGCTGGTGCCGACCTCGACCAGATCGCGGATCTCCTCGGCGGTGACCGGGTCGTATTCGGTCGGCGGGACGACCACCCGGCCGTCGCCCGCCGTGACGCCGAGGACGGTGCGTTCGCGCAGGCCGGTGAGGAAGGCGCTCTGTACGGGGCCGAGCGAGCGGGTGAAGGGGAAGGCGACGACGAGGGGTGCCGTGAGGACTTCTGGCATACGGGACTCCGTGGGTGTGGTCCGGCGCGTGGGCCGGTCGAGCGCGTGGGCCGGGTCGAGCGCGTAGGTCGGTCGAGCGCGTAGGTCGGTCGAGCGCGTACGTCCCGGTCAGGCGCGCCGGAAGACGGGCGGGCGCCTTTCCGCGAAGGCCCGGGAGCCCTCTTTCGCGTCGGCGGTGTCGAAAATCGGCCAGCCGCGGGCGAGTTCGGCCGCGAGCCCGTCGGTCTCGGTCATCTCCGCGGTCTCGTAGACGGATGCCTTGACGGCCTCGACGGCGAGCGGCCCGCACGCGTTGATCTGCTCGGCGATCTCCAGGGCCTTGTCGAGTGCGGTGCCGTCGGGGACCACATGGCCGATGAGGCCGATGCGTTCGGCCTCGGATGCCGGGTACGGGCGGCCGGTGAGCAGCATCTCGAGGGCGTGGGCCCGGGGGATCTGGCGGGCGAGGCGGACGGTGGAGCCGCCGATGGGGAACAGTCCGCGCTTGACCTCGAAGAGGCCGAAGGTGGCGCCCTCGCCCGCGACACGGATGTCGGTGCCCTGGAGGATCTCCGTACCCCCGGCGACGCAGTACCCCTCGACGGCGGCGATCACCGGTTTGCGGGGGCGGTGGTGCCGCAGCATCGCCTTCCAGTGCAGGTCGGGGTCGGCGCGCAGCCGGTCGCGGTACTGCTCGCCGGCCATCCCCTTGCCGGCCAGCGCTTTGAGATCCATCCCGGCGCAGAAGGTTCCGCCGGCGCCGGTGAGGACGATGGAGCGGATCCCGTCGTCCTCGTCGGCTGCGATCCAGCCGTCGTACAGGCCCACCAGCATCGGCAGCGAGAGCGCGTTCTTTGCGTCCGGCCGGTTGAGGGTGAGCACCAGTGTCGCGCCGACGCGCGCGATGGTCAGATGTTCCGTACCGCCCGATCCGGCCGTACCGCCCGATCCGGCCGTACCGCCCGGTGCGGCTGCATCGCCCGATCCGGCTGAGCCGCCCGTTGCCTCTGCGGCGACCGTTCCGTCACTTCCACCCATTCCGTCCTCCCGTCTCAAGGCGTAGAACAGGTTGCAGTAGCGGCACGGCGACTTCAAGGCTTTTCTGACACCCAGTCAGATTTCTTGGGTCCGGCCCTTCCCTGCTCCCCTCCACGGCGCTCTAATGACCGCCGTGGCCCGGTCCGACGGACCGGACCGAGCCGATGCCCGCCCGGTCTGGAGGAGACGTGGAGTACAACCTTGCCGACCTCTTCGAGTCGATCGTCGACACGGTCCCCGACCGCGAGGCGCTGGTGTACGTCGACCATCCGGGAACCGGCGCCGAACGGCGTCTGACGTACGCGGAACTGGACCGCGCCGCCAACCGCCTCGCCCACCATCTGAGCGATCACGGCATCGGCCCCGGCCAGCACGTCGGACTGCACCTGTACAACGGCATCGCCTATCTCCAGGCCGTCTACGCCTGCCTGAAGATCCGCGCCGTACCGGTCAACGTCAACTACCGGTATGTGGAAGAGGAGTTGGTTTACCTCTACCGGGATGCGGACCTGGTGGGCCTGGTCTTCGACGGGGAGTTCACCGGGCGGGTGGCCGCCGCCCTCCCCCAGGCGCCCAAGCTGCGGCATCTCGTACGGGTCGGCGCGCCGCCCGCCGGCGCCCCCGAACCGGCGATCGCTCCCGTGGCGCTCGCGGACGCCGAGGCCTCCGGATCGCCCGCACGCGGCTTCGGACCGCGCTCCGCCGACGACCAGATCGTCATCTACACCGGCGGCACGACCGGGATGCCCAAGGGCGTGATGTGGCGGCACGAGGACATCTTCTTCTCCGGCATGGGCGGCGGCGCACCGACCGGCGAGCCGGTGAAACGGCCGCAGGAGCTGGCCGAGCGGGTCGCGGCGGGCGGCGGGGGAGGCGCTGGTCTCGCATTCTTCCCCACGCCCCCGCTGATGCACGGAACCTCCACCCTCACCGCATTCATCGCCTTCCACTTCGGCCAGAAAGTGGTCATCCACCGCAAGTACGTGCCGGAGGAGGTGCTGCGGACCGTCGAGCGGGAGAAGGTCACCAGCGTGTCCCTGGTCGGCGATGCGATGCTGCGTCCGCTCGTCGATGCGCTCGCCGGGCCGCTCAAGGGCGTCGACTGCTCGTCCCTCTTCAGCGTCAGCAGCTCCGGCGCGATCCTCTCCGAGACCGTACGGGCCCAGTTCAGCGCGCTGGTCCCGAACGCCATGCTGCTCAACAACTTCGGCTCCTCGGAGTCCGGCTTCAACGGCACCGCCACGGACGATTCGGGCCCGGAGTCCGGGTTCCGTCTGCGGGTCAGCCCCCGTACGGCGGTGGTGGATCCGGTCACCCATGAGCGGATGCCGGTGGGTGAGCCGGGCCGTCTCGCGCTGCGCGGACACGTTCCGCTGGGCTACTACAACGACCCGAAGAAATCCGCCGAGACATTCTTCGAGGCGGACGGGAACCGGTGGGTGCTGCTGGGTGATATGGCGACCGTCGACGCGGAGGGCATCGTCACCGTTCTCGGCCGCGGGTCGCAGTGCATCAACTCCGGTGGCGAGAAGATCTATCCGGAGGAGGTCGAGCAGGCGCTGAAGGCCCATCCGGATGTGTACGACGCGCTGGTGGCGGGTGTGCCGGACGAGCGGTGGGGGAACCGGGTCGCGGCGGTCGTCCAACTGCGGGACGGAGCCGGGCCGTTGGACCTGGCGGGTGTGCAGGCGCACTGCCGGACCCGGCTGGCCGGGTACAAGATCCCGCGGGCCGTGGTCTTCGCCGACCGTATCCAGCGTTCGCCCAGCGGGAAGGCGGACTACCGCTGGGCCAAGGCGGTAGTGGCGGGCGAGCGGGAGGGGTGAGGGCCTGGGCGGGAAGGGGCGCCCGTCGGGGTGGCCCGGCCACGGGTGGGTGACCCCGTGGCCGGGCTCAGCCGCAGACCGAGCGCAGCGAGCGGGCCAGCGCCACGGTGTGCAGGGCGTCCAGGTGCCGCTCCTGCCGTACCTGGACGGCGGCCCCTGTCACCAGCGGACCGCAGTACGGCGCGGAGCGGGCGTGCGGCGAAGCGGCGATGGCCCGGACCAGTTGGCCGTTGATGCGATTGATCTCCTCCCGCACCTCGTTCAGGTCCGGCCGCTCGGTCGGCGCCTGCGCCGGGTCCGCGTCCCACCGGCGGTGCAGGCCGCGCTGGACGACCTTGCTCGCCTCGATCTGGTCCCGGAAGATCCGCACCGTCGCCTCGGGATCGGCGCCCAGCTGCCGCGCCTGCTCCGCCACCGAGTCCAGCACCACCTGCTCACGGGCCGGATCGTCGATCGGGCTCCCGGTGCCCCATTTCGCCGCGGCCACCAGGTCGCCGGTGGCGAGCCGCTCGGCGGAGAGTGCCGCGAGGGGGCGGAGTTGGGCGTACGGGGAGTACGGGGCGTGCGCGGTGGCGGCGGGTGCGGCGGCCGCGACCGGGTGCGCCGGCGCCGCGACGGCCCCGCCGGCTCCGGCGAACAGGACAGTCGCGGTGGCACCGGCGATCAGCACGCGGCGCAGGGGGCTGGTCGGCTGCACAGTGGGCCTTTCTCAAAGACGGGTTCGCGACCCCGCGGGTCAGCTGCGGGCAGCTGGAGAGAGGGTTGGCCGGGCACGTCACCGTACTGCACCAGGCAGGGGGTCGTCGGGCCGCACAACCCTGGCCTACGGCCACACCGACCTGGGCTGATGCGCCGACTGCGGTACGGGCTCCGCTACGGCCGCGCCGCCAGGAAGGAATTCACCGCGGCGAGGAATTCCCCCGGCCGTTCCTCGTGGACATGATGACTGCCGCCCTCGATGGTCACCAGGCGGGCGCCGGGGATCCGGTCGGCCATCTCGGCGAGGTGTTCCTGGGCGATGTGGCTGGTGGGGCCGCCGCCGATGACGAGGGTGGGGGCGCTGATCTTCTCCAGGGCGTCCCACCACAGGGGGTCGGGGGCGTTGCGCTCCGCCACCACCGCGGACTTCGCTCGCCAGTCGAAGGACTGCGGGCCCGTCGGCGCCTCGGGCACCTCCTGGGGCGGGTCGGCGGGGCGCGGCGGCGCGGCCTCCTCCAGGATCAGCCGGGCCACCAGCTCCGGCCGGTCCGCGGCCAGCAGCAGGGCCGCGACGGCGCCCAGTGAGTGCCCTATGAGGGTCACCCGTCCCAGGCCGAGGGCCGTGACGAACCCGATCGCATCGTCCCGCCAGCGCGCGAAGCCGTACTCCCCGGGCCAGTCGCTGTGTCCATGGCCCCGCTGATCGAGGGCGAACACACGATGCGTACCGGTGAGCCGGCCGACCACGCCGCGCCAGTCCTCGCCGTCCTCCCCGAGACAGTGGAGCAGTACGGCCGGGGGCGCGTCCGGCTCGCCCCACACCCGGTATGCCAGCCGGACCTCGCCAACCTGCACTTTCTGGACGTCACTCATGCGCGGGACGCTACCCGTGGACTGTCTGCGGCACGCCTCTTGACGTGTTCGCCGCGCGCTGATTACTTGGGTCCGCAGGCAGCTACCGAATGATCGGTTGGGAGGAATGAGGCGGTGACTCTCCATGCCGGAAACAGCTACGGGCGCGATGGGCAGTGGGACGGGCGGGACGAGTGAGACATTCGACGCCGCGGAACGGCTCTCCCTGGACGCCCTGCGCGAGCTGCAACTGACCCGGCTGCGGGCCTCGTTGCAGCATGCGTATGACCATGTGCCGTTCTACCGGGAGTCCTTCAACCGGGCAGGGGTACGCCCGGACGACTGCCGCTCGCTCGGCGATCTCGCCCGCTTCCCCTTCACCGTCAAGGACGATCTGCGCGCGCACTACCCCTTCGGGATGTTCGCCGTCCCCCAGGGCGAGGTGCGCCGTATTCACGCCTCCAGCGGCACCACCGGCCGCCCGACCGTCGTCGGCTACACCGAGCGCGACCTCTCGCTCTGGGCGGATGTCGTCGCCCGCTCGATCCACGCGGCGGGCGGGCGTCCCGGCCACACCGTCCATATCGCCTATGGATACGGGCTGTTCACCGGCGGCCTCGGCGCGCATTACGGCGCGGAGCGGCTGGGTTGTACGGTCGTGCCGGCGTCCGGCGGGATGACCAGCCGGCAGGTGCAGATCATCCAGGACTTCCGCCCCGAGATCATCATGGTGACGCCGTCGTACATGCTCACCCTCCTGGACGAGTTCGAGCGGCAGGGCATCGATCCCCGCACGACCTCGCTCAAGGTGGGGATCTTCGGCGCCGAGCCATGGACGCAGGAGATGCGGCGCGAGATCGAGGATCGGTTCGCGATCGACGCCGTGGACATCTACGGCCTGTCGGAGGTCATGGGCCCCGGCGTCGCCCAGGAGTGCGTGGAGACCAAGGACGGCCTGCACATCTGGGAGGACCACTTCTATCCGGAGGTGGTCGATCCGTTCACCGGCGAGGTGCTGCCGGACGGTGAGCACGGCGAGCTGGTCTTCACCTCGCTCACCAAGGAGGCCATGCCCGTCATCCGCTACCGCACCCGCGATCTGACCCGGCTGCTGCCCGGCACCGCGCGGCCCGCCTTCCGCCGGATGGAGAAGGTCACCGGGCGCAGCGACGACATGATCATTCTGCGCGGGGTCAATCTCTTCCCCGCGCAGGTCGAGGAGATCGTGCTGCGCACACCGGGCATCGCCCCGCATTTCCAGCTGCGGCTGACCCGCGAGGGCCGGATGGACCAGCTGACCGTACGGGCCGAGGCCCGGCCGGAGGCTACTCCCGAGGAGCGCACGGCGGCCGTCGGGCGGATCGCGCGGGGCGTCAAGGACGGCATCGGGGTATCGGTAGGGGTCGAGATCGTCGATCCGGAGACGCTGGAGCGCTCGGTCGGCAAGATCAAGCGCATCGTGGACGCGCGGCCGCGGGGTGAGTCCTAGGCCCTGTCGTCAAACTCCCGCCTGCCTCGCGACGCCTGGCACGCGCGCTCGCTGCGTTGTCGGGCTCATCCCGGTACGCCCAGTACCGGG
>NZ_JBEZJZ010000169.1:0-12682 GCF_040651455.1 Streptomyces sp. NPDC048483 | reverse complement strand
CACGCCCGCCGCTGGGGGTACCTCCCACGCCCTTCAGGCAGTGGGGGAGCAACGGCGAACAACCCCTACGGCGGGACGGCCGACAGCGTGGGAGGCTCAAGCAGGCGCAGCGAATCAGCGACCGGCGAGGCCATCCAGGTCGGCGCGGGTCAGACCGGTCAGCCGGGCGACCTCGGCGGCATCGACGGCGCCGCAGTCCAGGCCGCGCAGCAGGTAGCCACTGAGGGCCTTGGCGGTGGCGGGCTCGTCCGCGACATCGCCGCCGGCCTTGGCAACGTACGCCGCGAGCCGGGCCGCGGCCTGCTCCAGGCCCTCGCGGTAGAAGGCGTAGACCGCGGCGTATCGGGTCGGGAGGTGGCCGGGGTGCATGTCCCAGCCCTGGTAGTACGCGCGGGCCAGCGAGCGGCGGACGAGCCCGTGGTGCAGCCGCCAGACGTCGTGGACCTGGGACGTCGGACCTACCGGCAGGATGTTCGTCGAGCCGTCGGAGAGACGCACGCCGGTACCCGCGGCAGCCACCTGCATCACGGTCTTGGCGAAGTCGGCGGCGGGGTGGTCCAGCGACTGGTGGGCGGCGCTGATGCCGCAGGAGGCGCTGTAGTCGTAGGTGCCGTAGTGCAGGGAGGTGGCGCGGCCCTTGGCGGCCTCGATCATGCGGGCGACGGTGGCGCGGCCGTCGGGGCCCAGGATCGACTGGGTGGTCTCCACCTGGATCTCGAAGCCGATCCGGCCGCTTTCCAGGCCGCGGACCTTCTCGAAGGCCTCCAGCAGCCGGACCATGGCGGTGACCTGCTCGGTGTAGGTCACCTTGGGGAGGGTCAGCACCAGGCCGTCGGGCAGGCCGCCGGCCTCCATCAGACCGGTGAGGAAGATGTCGAGGGTGCGGATGCCGCGGTCGCGGACGGCGGCCTCCATGCACTTCATCCGGATGCCCATGTACGGGGCCGCGGTGCCGTCCTGGTAGGCGGCGGCGACGAGGACCGCGGCGCGGGCGGCGGCCGCGTCCTCCTCGGCGTCCGTGCGGACGCCGTAGCCGTCCTCGAAGTCGATCCGCAGGTCCTCGATGGGCTCGCGCTCCAGCTTGGCGCGGACACGGTCGTAAACCGGCCCGGCGAGCTCGTCGGAGATGCCGAGGACGGCGGCGAGCGCGGCGGCGTCGGGGGCGTGCTCATCGAGGGCGGCGAGTGCCTGGTCGCCCCAGGAACGGATGGTGTCGGCGGCGAAGGCATCGCCGGGGACGTAGACCGTGTGGACCGGCTGGCGGGTGCCGGGGTCGCCCGGGTAGCGCCGCGCCAGGTCGGCGTCCACCGCGGCGAGAGAGGCGCCGATTCCCTCGCGTACGGTGTCCGCAAGGCTCGTCGCCACGGTCTCCTGCTGCCCCATTCGACACCCTCCTGGTGCTCACGCCCGACGGTCGGGCGTTCTCCACGTCCGCTGTAATTCCGCGTAACGGAATCAACAATCCGTATAGTGAAGTTAACTGTGTCGGTTTAGCGAGGTCAACACCCCCCGGCCCGAGGCGACGCGCGTCACGGGCCGTACCCGCACCCCATAACTCCATAACTCCGTGGCAGAACGGTCCCGCCCCCGCCAGACTCACCCCATGACTTGGACCGCACCACAGATCAAGCGCCGGGAATTCCCCGCCGCGGCCGGCGAGCGCGAGATGCTTCAGGGCTGGCTCGACTTCCACCGCGACACCCTGCTCGCCAAGTGCGCCGGGCTCACCCCGGACCAGCTCGTCCGGACGAGCGCCCCGCCCTCCACCCTCACCCTGCTCGGCCTGGTGCGCCACATGGCCCTGGTCGAGCGCAGCTGGTTCCGTGAGCGCTTCGCGGGCGAAGCGCTCGAGGACCTCTACGACCTCGAGCGGAACTTCGACGCCGACTTCGACGACGCCGAGCCGGCGGGGGCACAGACGGACTTCGCGACGTTCCGCGCCGAGGTCGATGCCGCCGACGCGACGGTCCGGGACCGCGGGCTGGACGAGACTTTCGAGCACCGCGAGGGCACGCTGAACCTGCGCTGGATCTACGTCCACATGATCGAGGAGTACGCACGCCACAACGGCCACGCGGATCTGCTGCGCGAGCGGATCGACGGCGCGACGGGCGACTAGCCGCCCCGGGCCCGCGCAACGCCCGAGGCCCCGTACGCACGCCGCGTACGGGGCCTCGGGCGCTTGTCGAAGGGCTCCGGCGAGCCCAACCGTCTCAGCCCTTGCGGGTCTTGACCGCTTCGGTGAGCGCCGGGACGACGTCGAACAGGTCGCCGACCACGCCGTAGTCGACCAGGTCGAAGATCGGCGCCTCGGCGTCCTTGTTGATCGCGACGATGGTCTTCGAGGTCTGCATACCGGCGCGGTGCTGGATCGCGCCGGAGATGCCCGCCGCGATGTACAGCTGCGGCGAGACCGACTTACCGGTCTGGCCGACCTGGTTGGTGTGCGGGTACCAGCCGGCGTCGACCGCGGCACGCGAGGCGCCGACGGCCGCGCCGAGCGAGTCGGCGAGCGCCTCGATGACCGGGAAGTTCTCGGCGCCGTTGACGCCGCGGCCACCGGAGACCACGATCGCGGCCTCGGTCAGCTCCGGGCGACCGGTCGACTCGCGCGGGGTGCGCGAGACGATCTTGGTGCCCTTGGAGGAGTCGGCGACGGTCACCGCGAGCTGCTCGACCGCACCGGCGGCCGGGGCGGACTCCGGGGCGGCGGAGTTGGGCTTGACGGTGATGACCGGGGTGCCCTTGGTGATGCGGGACTTGGTGGTGAACGACGCCGCGAAGACGGACTGGGTGGCCACCGGGCCCTCGTCGCCGGCCTCGAGGTCGACGGCGTCGGTGATGATGCCGGAGCCGATACGGACCGCGAGGCGGGCCGCGATCTCCTTGCCCTCCGCGGAGGACGGCAGCAGCACGGCGGCCGGGGAGACCGCGTCGTAGGCGGCCTGCAGCGCGTCGACCTTGGGGGCGACGAGGTACTCGGCGAACTCGGGCGCGTCGGCGGCCAGTACCTTGACCGCACCGTGCTCGGCCAGGACCTTCGCGGCCCCCTCGGCGTTCGCACCGAGGTGGACGGCCACCGGCTCGCCGATGCGGCGGGCGAGGGTCAGCAGCTCGAGGGTGGGCTTGCGGACGGCACCGTCCACGTGGTCGACGTAGACAAGAACTTCAGCCATGGGATGACTCCTGCGGGAAGAATGAGGGCGGTTGAGAGGAGAGCGGGCCTTAGATGAACTTCTGGCCCGCGAGGAACTCGGCCAGCTGCTTGCCGCCCTCGCCCTCGTCCTTGACGATCGTGCCCGCCGTACGGGCCGGACGCTCGGCCGCGTCCTCAACCTTCGTCCAGGAACCCTCGAGGCCGACCTCGTCCGCCTCGATCTCCAGGTCGTCCAGGTCCAGGGACTCCACCGGCTTCTTCTTGGCCGCCATGATGCCCTTGAAGGAGGGGTAACGCGCCTCGCCCGACTGGTCGGTGACGGAGATGACGGCCGGCAGCGCGGCCTCCAGCTCCTCGCTGGCGGTGTCGCCGTCGCGGCGGCCGGTCACCTTGCCGTCGGCCACGGAGACCTCGGAGAGCTGGGTCACCTGCGGGACGTTCAGCCGCTCGGCGAGCAGCGCGGGCAGCACACCCATCGTGCCGTCGGTGGAGGCCATACCGCAGACGACCAGGTCGTAGCCGGTGTGCTCGATGGCCTTGGCGAGCACGAGCGAGGTGCCCAGCGCGTCGGTGCCGTGCAGGTCGTCGTCCTCGACGTGGACGGCCTTGTCGGCGCCCATCGACAGCGCCTTGCGCAGGGCGTCGTTGGCGTCCTCGGGGCCGACGGTCAGGACCGTGATCTCCGCGTCGTCGGCGGCTTCCTTGATCTGCAGGGCCTGCTCGACGGCGTACTCGTCGAGCTCCGAGAGCAGACCGTCCACGTCGTCGCGGTCGACGGTCAGGTCCTCGGCGAAGTGCCGGTCGCCGGTGGCGTCGGGCACGTACTTCACACAGACAACGATCCTCAAGCTCACGCCGGCTCTCCTACCTGCTTCGTCTCTTCAGAACTGCCTTGTGCTGGCAGCATAGGCGCCTGTTGGGGCGGCTCCGGGCCGGATGGTGATCCCCGCGCCGACCCTCATATTACTCGCCAGTACATACAGTCTTGTGCCCCGAATCAAGGCCGTTGACATGTGACCTTGCCAACGGCCCCGACCGGGTGAAGACGACGCCGCGCGGGAACCTGTCAGTCCCGCAGCGCGTTGAAGCGACCCTGGTGATAGAGGAGCGGCCGGCCGGGTCCGGCGGGGTCGCCGACGACGGGCTGGGCGAGCACGATGCGGTGGTCACCGGCCGGGACCCTGGCGACGACCCTGCACACCAGCCAGGCCAGCACGCCGTCCAGGAGGGGCACACCCTCGGGGCCGGTACGCCAGGAGGTGGCCGGGCCGAAGCGATCCGCGCCACTGCGCGCGAACGTGGCGGCGAGCTCCTGCTGGTGCTCGCCGAGTATGTGGACGCCGATGTGCTCGGCCTCGGCGACGGCGGGCCAGCTGGAGGCGCCGGTGCCGATGCCGAACGAGAGCAGCGGGGGCTCGGCGGCGACGGAGGTGAGGGAGGTGGCGGTGAAACCGACGGGGCGGGAGCCGTGCGCGGTGATCACCGCGACGCCGGCGGCATGCTGCCGGAAGACGGAGCGCAGCAGGTCGGGGGTGGCGATACGGGGCGTGCCGAGGTCGGGCGAGACCGTCATGGAGTTGTCCTTCTGATGTCGTGTACGAGCCGAGGCAGGGCCGCCGACAGCGGCGCGGCTGCCGGCAGCAGTGGTGTCGTCGCTGCTCACACGCTCGGACAGCGCGCGCTGGCGGTCCGCAGAAGGTCCACGTGCGCGCGTCCGTACAGAAGGGTTCCTGGCCGCATTACGTCAGACTGACGATGCTCGGGGCGCACCGTCAAGTGGCGCCCGGCATCTGGGAGATCAATCACGGACGGCCGCGCCCAGGGCGGCTATGACGTCGGCCTTACGGGGCTGGCCCGCGGCGCGGCGCACGATCGCGCCGCGGGCGTCCAGCACCAGCACGGTGGGCGTGCGCAGGATGTTCAGGCTCCGTACGAGGTCCAGATGGGCCTCGGCGTCGATCTCCACATGCGCCACCCCGTCCACGATGTCCGCAACCTCCGCGAGGGTGCGCCGGGTGGCACGGCAGGGCTGGCAGAAGGCACTGGAGAACTGCACGAGGGTGGCCCGCTCCCCCAGCTCCGCGCCGATCTCGGCGGCACCCAGCCGCTCCCCGTCGTCCCGCCCTCGCACCGTCAGCCTCCCATTGCGCCGTTGGTGCCACACGCCGAAGGCGCTCGCCGCCGCGAGCACCGCGATGCACACCAAGAGTCCCGTCATCCCCCTCCTCAGCATTCACGAGACCGCAATCATTCCCGGGACCGGATACGTATCGGGCCGGGGCCGATCTGCGGGATGGTGGAGCCATGCCCCTCGACAAGCCTTCCCCCGCCACGCTCGATGTACGGGGTCCGCGGTTCGGCGCGGCGCTCACCACCGTCGTCCTGGCCACCGTACTGATCACCGAGAGCGGCCGGCTGCTGGCCTTCCAGGCGCTGGTCTTCGCCATCGGGGCCGCGGCGGGCGTCCAGCGCTCGCCCTACGCCTGGCTGTTCAAGGTGACGGTACGCCCGCGTTTGTCCCCGCCGTCCGAGTTCGAGGACGCCGCCCCGCCGCGCTTCGCGCAGAGCGTCGGCCTCTTCTTCGCCGTGGTGGGTCTGACCGGCTACTTCCTGGGGCCGCAGTGGCTGGGCCTCGCGGCCACCGGCTGCGCGCTCGCCGCGGCGTTCCTGAATGCCGTCTTCGGGTACTGCCTGGGCTGCGAGATGTACCTCCTCCTGCGGCGGACAGCCGGGCGGGCGGCCGGCTGAAAGGCCGGACGAACCGGTCCCTTCCGGTCACCACGTGACGAGAATCTCCCGGCCACGGCGGCCGACGCGCTGGCCGCCACGGCCGTGATCGGGCACGATCTCCCGGAGCCGCACACTTACGGATGCGTAACTTCAGCTGTACAAAGTGTTCGGAACACAGTCTTCGCCGGGGGACCCCTCCCCAGGCACAGAGAAGGGGTCCCCCGAAATGGCCGAGCTCGTCTATCCGCCGGTGGTCGGTGCCGCCCGCACCGTATTCAAGGCGCTCGACCTCAAGTTCGACATCTCGGGGGCGGAGAACATTCCGCGCCGCGGCGGTGCGGTGCTGGTGAGCAATCACATCGGGTATCTCGACTTCGTCTTCGCCGGTCTGGCGGCGCGGCCCGCCAAGCGGCTGGTGCGCTTCATGGCGAAGGAGTCGGTCTTCCGGCACAAGGTGTCCGGCCCGCTGATGCGCGCGATGAAGCACATACCGGTGGACCGCGCACAGGGCATGCACGCCTACAAGCACGCGCTGAGCGCCCTGCGTTCCGGGGAAATCATCGGTGTCTTCCCCGAGGCGACGATCTCCGAGTCGTTCACCCTCAAGAACTTCAAGTCGGGCGCGGCGCGGCTGGCGCAGGAGGCCGGGGTGCCGCTGGTGCCGCTGGCTCTGTGGGGCACCCAGCGGCTGTGGACCAAGGGCCACAAGCGCGATCTGGGCCGTAACCACTTCCCGATCACGATCCGGGTGGGCGAGCCGGTGGAGGCCGACCCCGCCGAACCGGCCGAGAAGATCACCGACCGGCTGCGGTCCCGCGTGCAGGATCTCCTGGAGGCGGCCCAGCGCGCCTACCCCGTACGCCCCAAGGGCCCCGAGGACACCTGGTGGATCCCGGCGCACCTGGGCGGTACGGCCCCGGCGGCGCGCGGCGCGTAACCCCGTCCAAACGTCTGACGTCCGCCGGCCGGACGTCAGACGTCCCAGGAGCCGCCGTCCGCGCGCTCCTGGGACGCCATGACCTCGTCCCCGTGCCGGAACCCCCACCGCCCGAACACATCGATCGGCTCCAGCAGGCTGCGGCCCAGCCCGGTCAGCTCGTACTCCACGCGCGGCGGCGCCTCCCGGTAGGAGTGCCGCACGACCAGCCCGTGATATTCCAGCCGGCGCAGCGTCTCGGTGAGGACCTTGGCGCTGATCCCGCCGATCCGGCCGCGCAACTCGCCGGGCCTGTGCGGCCCTTCGCGCAGCGCCCAGACGACCACAGCGTTCCAGGTGTTGCCGATCAGGTCGAAGGCGAGCCGGGCACGGCAGTCGGCGAGGAAGGCGTCGGGCGGCGCGCGGTGAGCGGATCCGTCGTGGCCGGGTTCGTCGGTCATGGTCGCCCAGTATTGCCGGTGGTGAGGCACCATTCGGTGCCTGTCGGAATCCCTACGGTCATCCCACGTCCGACAACGGGGAGTACGGGATGCGGATCGGGATTCTTGGTACGGGCGGGATGGCGGACGCCCTGGGCACACAGTGGGCGCGGGCCGGGCACGAGCTGATGGTCGGCGGACGCAGCGCCGACAGGGCCGCGGCGCTCGCGGCGCGGCTGGGGCCGACGGCGCGCACGGGCAGTTGGTCCGAGGCCGCGGGGTTCGGAGAGGCGGTGCTGCTGGCCGTCAGCCATCCCGCGGTGCCCGAGGTACTGGCGGCGGCCGGTCCGGAGGCGCTGGGCGGCAGGGTGCTGATCGACTGCACCAACGCGATCGTGGAGGGCTTCCGGCTCGAGCACCGCGACGGGGTGTCGATGGCGGAGCGGATCGCGCGGATCGCGACCGGCGCCCGGGTCGTCAAGGCCTTCCACCACTGCCATGAGGACGTCTGGCGGATGCGGCCGCCGGCCTTCGACGGCGAGCCGCTGGCGGTGCCACTGTGCGGTGACGATCCGGACGCGCTGGCGACCGTCGGCGCACTGGTGCGGGACCTGGGCTGCGAGCCGGTCGCGGCCGGCGGGCTGGAGCGGGCCGGGCTGGTCGAGGCGATGACGGCGCTGCTGGTCGGGCTGTGGGTCGGGGGCGAGGATCCCCGGGCGATGCTGCCGCCGAAAGCGTTCGCCTTCGGCGGCTGACCGGGGACCGATCGGGGGCCGGCCGCGCGTCGGCCCGCCCCCGGCCCGCGTCACTGCGACCAGACGTCACCGATCTCGATACGCGCCTGCGGACAGGCCTTCTGCAGCGCCTCGGCCAGCTCGGCGCCCGCCGTCGTCAGGTCGTCGAGCGTCATCGGGGCCATCCGCTCCAGCAGGAACAGGGCGCTGACCGAGTCCTCGGTGAGACGGGTGCGCACGCCCTGCCGCCAGTTCCAGCGGCGGCAGGTGACACCCTCGTCATCGCACCACACCACCTCACCGGCCTCGGGGTGCTCGATGACCTCCGCGCCGCCCGCCGCGGTCGCGAACGGCTCGTCGCCGGTGGCCCGCACGAGCCGCATGCCGCCCTGGATACGGTCCAGGTCCTCGCCGCCGACGGGGATGAGGTGACCGACGCTGATCGCGTTGTAGACGTCGACCAGGCGGTTGATACGGGGCAGCCCGCCGTCCGCGAGGGCACGCCGGGCCAGCGCCTCGGCCGAGTTACGGGTCCGCGAGGGCTTGCAGCCGAAGGCGGTGTACGCGGCGCGCCAGGCGGCAATATGCGGATCGTCCTGCGGCGCCCGGCCATCGAGGCGCACGGCCAGGCGGCGGCCGGCCTCGTCCAGCAGGGCCGAACCGGCCTCATCGCTGGGCCCGTTGGTCAGACCGTGCGCCTCGACGGCCAGGTAGCCGAAGCCGGGGGCGAGGGCTTGTACCTCGCCGGAAATGTGCAGGGGACGGGTCATCGGGGTGCCGCCTCAGAGTTCGGTGGGGACCGGCCGGTGAAGGCGGCCGGGCGGCCGCCGCCTGGAGGCATTGGAGCACGACCCAGTATGGTTCAGCAAACCGTACCTGTCGGTCCAGTTTGCTGTACTTGACCGGCTTCCCACGTTGTCGGCTTCGCAGCCGTGGGAGAGCAACGGCGGGACACCACCACGGCGGGAAGGCCGACAACGTGGGGCCCAGGCAAAGCGCAGAGAAAGGACTACCGCCCCATCTCCTCCCGGAGCGCCTCAAGGAACCCGTCCACGTCCTCCTCGGCCGTGTCGAACGAGCACATCCACCGCACATCGCCGGCCGCTTCGTCCCAGAAATAGAAGCGGTACCGCTTCTGCAGCCGTTCGCTGACGTCGTGCGGGAGGCGGGCGAAGACCGCGTTGGACTGCACCGGGTAGAGGATCTCGACGCCGTCGATCTCACGCACCCCGGCCGCCAGCCGCTGCGCCATGGTGTTGGCGTGCCGGGCGTTGCGCAGCCACAGGTCCTTGGCCAGCAGGGCCTCGAACTGGACGGAGACAAAGCGCATCTTCGAGGCCAGCTGCATGGACAGCTTGCGCAGATGCTTCATGGCCCGTACGGCGTCGGGGTTGAGGACGATCACCGCCTCGCCGAAGACGGCGCCGTTCTTGGTGCCCCCGTAGGAGAGGATGTCGACGCCGACGGCGTTGGTGAACGCCCGCATCGGGACGTCCAGCGTCGCCGCGGCGTTGGCTATCCGCGCGCCGTCCAGGTGCACCAGCATGCCGCGTTCATGGGCGTGTTCGCAGATCGCCCGGATCTCGTCGGGCGTGTAGACCGTGCCGAGTTCGGTGCTCTGGGCGAGGGAGACGACCTGTGGCATGGCGCGGTGCTCGTCGTCCCATCCGAACGCCTGCCGGTCGATCAGCTCGGGGGTGAGCTTGCCGTCCTCGGTCGGTACGGTGAGCAGCTTGAGCCCGCCGACCCGCTCGGGTGCGCCGCACTCGTCGACGTGGATGTGCGCGGTGTCGGCGGCGATCACCGCGCCCCAGCGGTCGGTGACGGCCTGGAGGGCGACGACGTTGGCACCGGTGCCGTTGAACACCGGGAACGCCTCGGCGCGCTGCCCGAAGTGGCTCCGGATGACGCGCTGGAGGTGCGCGGTGTAGTCGTCCTCGCCGTAGGCGACCTGATGGCCGCCGTTGGCGAGGGCGAGCGCGGCGAGGATCTCCGGGTGGGCGCCCGCGTAGTTGTCACTGGCGAAGCCGCGTACCTGGGTGTCGTGGTGCTGCCGGGCGTCGGTCGTGCCGGCACCGGCGGCCGGGTTCGTCGCCCGGCCTTCCGTCGCGCTCACCGCTTCGCTCACGGCCCGCTGCACAGCCGCCGGCACGGCCCGGCTCACCGCCTCGCTGACGGCTTCGGTCACCGCTTCGGTCACGGCCTGGCTCACGGCTCGGGGGTCAGCCACAGACGCTGTCCATTCACTTCCTGGGCGGGCCGGCTCCAGACCCCGGCGATGGCCTCGGCCAGCTCCGTGACGTCCGTGAAGCCCGCGAACTTGGCGTTCGGTCGCTCGGCGCGCATCTGGTCGTTGACGAGCGCCTTCACGACCAGGATGGCAGCCGCGGCGCGCAGGCCCTGCTCACCCCCGGACTTGCGGTAGCCGTCCGCCATCGCGAGCGTCCAGGCCTCCGCGGCGGCCTTGGAGGCGGCGTAGGCGGCGTTGCCCGCGGTGGGCTTGGATGCGCCGGCCGCGCTGATGAGCAGGAAACGGCCGTTGCCGCTGCGCTCGAGGGCGTCGTGGAAGGCGAGCGAGGTGTGCTGGACGGTACGGATCAGCAGCTTGTGCAGGATGTCCCAGTCCGCGAGGCTGGTCTCGGCGAAGGTCGACGAACCGCGCCAGCCGCCCACAAGGTGGACCAGGCCGTCGATCCGGCCGAACTCCTTCTCCGTACGGTCCGCCCATTCGCGGGTCTCGTCGGGGTTGAGGAGGTCGACGGTGTCCCCTATCACCGTGGCGCCGCCGTGGGCGTAACGGGCCGCGTCGACGGCCTGCGCCAGGCGCTCGGGGTCCGAGTCGGAGCCGATGACCTTCGCGCCCGCCTCGGCGAGCCGCAGCAGGGCGGCCCGGCCGGCGGGTCCGCCCGCTCCCGCCACCGCGATGACCGCGCCCTCCAGCGGCCCCTGGCCGCCCGTCGAAGTACCCATCTCCGTCGCCTCCTCGTCCTGCCCCTGGACGGCCGTCCGCCTGGTGGTGTTCCGTTCGGTCCGCACGCCGCTGTTCACATCGCCCTGCACGCCACTCTTCACGCCGCCGCCAGTGCGTCACTGTCGGCCGTGATGCCCTTGGTGGACGCAATCACCGTACGCAGCTTCTTGCGCAACGCCTCGTAGAACATGCTCAGCGGGAACTCGTCCGGCAGCACATCGTCCACGAGCTTGCGCGGCGGCTGGTCCAGGTCGAGGGCGTCGGGGCCCTTGGCCCAGACCGAGCCCGGGTGCGGTGCGAGGTAGGTCGAGACGAGGTCGTACGCGGCGAACCAGTGGACCAGCTTGGGCCGGTCGATGCCGTCGCGGTAGAGCTTTTCGATCTCGCCGCACAGCTCGTTGGTGACCTTGGGCGCCCGCTCCCAGTCGATGTGGAGTGTGTTGTCCGTCCAGCGTACGACGTCGTGCTGGTGCAGGTAGGCGAAGAGCAGCTGGCCGCCGAGGCCGTCATAATTGCGCACCCGGTCGCCGGTGACGGGGAACCGGAACATCCGGTCGAAGATCACCGCGAACTGCACATCACGCGCCTGGCGGTAGCCCTCGGACTCCAGCTTCACGGCCTCCTTGAAGGCGGTGAGGTCGCAGCGCAGCTCCTCCAGGCCGTACATCCAGAACGGCTGTCGCTGCTTGATCATGAAGGGGTCGAACGGCAGGTCACCGTGGCTGTGGGTGCGGTCGTGCACCATGTCCCACAGGACGAAGGCTTCCTGGCAGCGCTGCTGGTCGCCGAGCATCTCGCGGATGTCCGCGGGGATTTCGAGGCCGAGCGTCTCGATGGCGGCCTCGGTGACCCGGCGGAAGCGGGCGGCCTCGCGGTCGCAGAAGATGCCGCCCCAGCTGAAGCGCTCGGGGGCCTCGCGCACCGCGATGGTCTCCGGGAAGAGCACGGCGGAGTTGGTGTCGTAGCCGGCCGTGAAGTCCTCGAAGGTGATGCCGCAGAAGAGGGCGTTGTCGTAGCGGGTGCGCTCCAGCTCGGCGAGCCAGTCGGGCCAGACCATGCGCAGTACGACGGCCTCGAAGTTACGGTCCGGGTTGCCGTTCTGCGTGTACATGGGGAACAGCACGAGGTGCTGGAGGCCGTCGGCGCGCTGCCGCGCGGGCTGGAAGGCGAGCAGCGCGTCCAGGAAGTCCGGCACGCCGAAGCCGCTGTCGGCCCAGCGGCGCAGATCGGCGACGAGCGCCTGGTGGTAGGCGGCGTCGTGCGGCAGGAGCGGGGTGAGCTCCTGGACGGCCGCTATGACGCGGTCGACCTCGGCGCGTACGGCGCCCGCGGACGGCGCGCCCTCCGCCGCCAGGTCGATGGAGCCGTCCTTGGACTGCCACGGACGGATGGCCTCGACCGCCCCCTTGAGCACGGGCCACGCCGGGTGCTCGACCACACGCTCTGCGGCCATGGCACCCCCTGGGACACCCACAGGCGAAAGAATTTCCGTCATGACTGCCCTCCGGCGGTAGATCGTCTTGTCTGCACACCGTAACCAGCAAAGGATCGCCCACTCAAGGGGAGTCTGTGGAAATTATTCTGTGGAGACCCGCCCTAGACGCTCTTTTTTCCTGCGAGTGGCGGATGGAGCAAGACGTTCCGCCTTTCTCCACAAGGTAATCCACCATTCCTCCGGTGGTCGGGACGAGGATGGGCCGCGAAACATCGAGGGGTGGTGTGGCATATGCCACA
>NZ_JBEZJZ010000168.1:0-12868 GCF_040651455.1 Streptomyces sp. NPDC048483 | reverse complement strand
ACAGCAGCGGATGGAAGCCGAAGCCGCCCTTATAGGTGGGCGCGGCCGCCTCCTTCTCGGAGTGGCAAGTGATCAGTGTGGCGTCGAGGTCCAGGGCCAGGCCGGGAAGGTCTCGTCCGCCGGCCGGGACAGTGGGTATGCCTCGCCGGTCTCGGCGGCCTGCAGCCAGGCGACTTCCCGGCTATCCACCCTCAAGGCTCCGTCGGACCTGGGACACTCCTCTGACGCAAGCCACAGGGGGACATGTGGACGAGGGGAAGGCGGCCCTCTACGCCGCCATCATCGGATTCGCCGCAGCCATCATCGGCGCCGCCGCCGGCGGATGGGCCAGCTGGAAGGCCGCACGGCACGGGGCCGATGCCGCCGTTCGCGCCGCCATCGAGCAAGTATCCCGGCAGGCGGACAGCGAGCGAAAGCATTGGGTAAGACAAGAACGTCGGGCCGCCTACGCGTCAGTCATCGATGCGTACATGCGCTTTGTGAGGACATCGGCGTCCCTTACGAGCGGGCTCGAACTGAGTGACCGTGCTGAGCCCCAAGAACCGTATGAGCGGCTGGCTGAACTCGGCATGGCCTGCAAAAAGCTTGCCCTGTTCGGGCCGGCCTCCGTTGAAGAGGCTGGATTCGAATTGCAAAGGTGTGCCGACGCTAAAGCGAGGCGACCATCTGAAGCCGGGGTGGGACGCCGCGCAGGCGCGGCCCTAGGAGGGTTTCTCGCGGCATGTAAGGAAGCCCTGGCCGTAGACGACGACCACTGATCGGAGCCACCGCGACACCCATTTCGGCGGGGCTCTCTGCAGGCCAACGTCAGACCGTCACCGCATCCTCCCGCGGAAACACCGCCGGACACCGCCGGACACCGCCGGCAGTACAACGACCGCGCCCACCGAGCCCGCGCATCCACAGACGCCGACGCCCGCCGCGGCAACCACACCCTGGTTTTATCGCCGGGAGCCGGCAACGTTTGTTGGTCACCGCTGGCAACGGTCCATCAGCGACGAGAAATGTGCTGCTGAGTTCTGGAAGCGCGCCGGTACTTGCTTCTGGCCGTCTCGTGTGCTGGTCGGCTTGGAGCAAGTGCTCATGGCCCCGGACTCCTGTGTCGACCCTAGCCGCAAACCGACCGCCAGGGTAGGTCCGGAGCGCCGCAGGCGTAACCCGGCCACCGACGCCCGCCGGCCGCGTACCTCGCTGTCCGCAGACCTTCACCATCGAAACCGACCACCCGAGAGGATCCAACACCTGATGTCCATATGGCCTTCGATCGTTGCCGTACTCGGTACCCTCGCCGGTGCCCTGACCGCCGGACTCCTCCAGCACCGTTCGGCACGCACCGCACGCATCGAGCAGCGCGCCGACGACCACCGCCAGGACCAGCTCGGTGCCGTCACCGACTTCGCGGCGGCCGTGGACGCACACCGTTCAGCGATGTTTCACCGGGAGCGTCGGGCCCTGACCGAGGCGGGCACCGAGCACCAGCTGGAGGCCCAGACGCAGTCCCACGACACCCGGGCGGCGATCACCGCGCCCCACATCCGCCTTCAGGTCCTGGTCCCCGAGCTGGCTGGCCCCGCCCAGCAGGCCGCAGATGCCACGTACGCGCTGCGCAAGGCGACCAGCCGCACCGAGCTGGACGCACGGCGGCACGCGGCCAAGGAGGCGTCGGTGGCCTTCGTTACCGCGGCTGCCACGCTGCTGAGCCCCAACCAGCGCTGACTGAGGTGACCACCGCCGCCGCCTGGCCGTCCGGTCATGCCGGTCCCGTACGCCCTGCAGCACTCGCACGCTCCCGTGGCGGGTGTTCCTATTTCTCGCCGATATTCAGGACGTCGGTGATCTTGAAACGTTCCCGGAAGCCGCAAACAACCGTTCTTGGAGATGACCTACGCAGCCACACACCCCAATACCCACCCCTCCGACCAGCAGCACGATCCCCGCGGCTATCGCGCCCGTCACCGACGGGTGGGGCGCCTGGGGCTCGTGCCGTCGCGAGGCTCAGCTTCCTCGCTTGACCCTGCCTCGGACGGCGAGTCCTGCGAAGCCGAGGAGGACTGGTTCCGTGAGGCGCGACGTCATCTCGATGTACGTGCCGGCCGTGGTCAGGTCCTGACCGCTGGAGCGGAAAACGACGGAGTTGAGCGTGACGTTCAACGCCTTCTCGAAGCGTTTCCCTGTGAAGCGGTTGCCCGTGGGGTTCTTCGGGTCCGGCTTGTCGATGACGGTCGTCCACTTGCCGTCGATCTTCTCCTTGACGACCTGCTGCTTCGGCGTCTCGTTGGGCAGGCCGAAGCCCATCATGAGCAGGATCGTGGTCATCATGGCGACGGCGAGCCAGCCGAGCGCGCGGGAGGCGCGCAGCCCATAGCCGGACAGTGCCCAATAAGCGGTAAGCAAGGCACGCTCGGACGAGGGTATGTCGTCGGCGTGGCGGCGCATCTCCATTTCGCCGTAATAGAAGTCGGCGGCTCCGGGCTCGTGTTTGCTGTCCTCGAATGCTTTCCGCAGCTGCCGGTACACCGGCGCCAACGCGACCGGCTCCAGCACTTCCACCCCCTCCGGCGCCGGGGTCCAGCCGCCGGCTGCCGTACTGCGACCAGCGCGCCAATGCTGCTCCTCTGCCAGCGTCCGGCGTGGCGTCCACCGCACTGGCCACCTGCCGCGCCAGCGCACCCCGGAGGGAGTGGGGGCCAGGGGATACCGTCCTTCCAGCCGCAATTGGTCGAGGTGGATGGTCCCGGCGAAGAGACAGTCGGTGAGGTCGACGTCAGTGAGCGTCAGGTGTGCGGCGTCCGCCCCCCGAAGCGACATCATCCGCACGCGGGAATCCTCCCGGTCCAACTCGGGCACTCCGGGGTCTAGAGGCTGGGTGAAGGGCATTGAGAAGGGCCGGAAACGAACAGCGACGCTCACCGGATATTCCATGACCGCGTCACTCAGATCCACGGCGGCGTAACGCAGGCGCAGTGCAGCCGTGGAGGCCCACCGCGTCCGCCGACACAGCAAGGTTAGCGTGGCCACTTCGATAGCTACGGCGGTCCCGAACGTCGCCGCCGAGAGATCCAGCGCCCCTTTGCACACCAGCGGACCCACAGCGGAAGCGTGCTGGAAGACGGTTCCACGGAAAGTGGCGTCGCTGCCGATTTCCGCCCCGTCGAACGCGGTGAAGCCGCTGAACTCCGTTGCGTCGAACAAGGCCTCGCCGCTGATCTTCGCTTTTACGAATGCGAAGTTGCCGCTGATCTTCATAAAGCCGAATCGGGCGTCACCATCGATCTCCACATGGAAGAAGTTGGCGTGGCCGCTGATCTTCGCCCAACTGAAACGGACTTCTCCGTCGAATACCGCCCCGACAAACGAAACGTCGCCACCGAACTGAGCATAGTCAAACCTGGCATCTCCGCTGCACACGGCCCCGGAGAATTTGGCGTCGCCGTCGAACTCTGCCTCAGTGAAAAGGGTTCTACCCAAGTAAGGTCGGTTGGTGGCTGTGGGCCTAAGCGTGGAAAGCAGTTCATGCAGCAGTGCCTCACTGAACCTGGTGCCACGGTGATCAACGTCGGCACCAGGCTCCAGCCCCGCCAGGTAGGCAGTGCGATCAGCGTCGCTGAGGTGGGCCAGGCATTCGGCATACGGCTCGACTCGACGGCCCCGGCAGCCCACAGGGTCGGTGTCGGGGTGGGCTCCATGTCCGCAGTGCGGCCAGTCCGGCGATGTCGACATGGTCATAGGTTGATCACACCACAGGGCGTCGCCGTCGGTGTCGTGCTCTTTCCAGATGCTGGCAACGGTGGTTGGACGGGGTAGACGCAGGCAGCCGCGAGCACGACATGAGCCACCAACCCCCTGGAGCGCGGAGACGAAGAAGCCCCGCCCAGGAAGGGCGGGGCTTCTTCGCACCCGGCGTCAGACCGCCACGGCGTCCTCGCGCGGAAACACCGCCGGACACTGCTGGCAGTACAACGACCGCGCCCACCGCGCCCGCGCATCCTCCGCAGCCGACGACCAGCCACCAGCCACCAGCCAGCAGCTGACACGACGAAGCCAAGCCCGGCCGACAGGCGCATGGGGTTCCCCACCGGCCTGTGACCGGCGGGGAGCCTGTTGGGTTGATTCAGTCGGGAAGTGGTCAGCAGACCGGAGGGTTGGGGGTCCCCCAGTCGCGCAATACCTGGTTCGGCTGCCATACCCAGCCGGCGGCTTCGGCAGCGTTGAGGTTCCACCAATTACCGTCAGCCGTTTGACAGTTGACTGTGACTGGCTGGCCGTTACGGCCTTTGCCTACAATCGCTCCGTCGGGGGCTGCCAGGATATCGGCGTCTGCGATGAAACGCCCGGGCACCCCTGCCGCGGCTTGGGCCGCCTGCGGAGACAGGAGCATTCCTCCGAGGAAAGCAACGGACAAGCCAACCAGTGTCAGCTTTGAAGCGAGTTTACGCACTAAGTCTCCATGGTCGGAGGCGATACTCGTGATTACTGGAATATCGCATGGTCAATTCCCGGTGCACGCTAGTAGCCGACAATGAAATTCCGGTGTAACGCGGCTTCACCTCCGGGAGCCCCCCAACTCGTCGGCCTCACCGGCGACCCGCCGCACCCCGAGCGCCCGATCCTGGGGAAGCGCCTACGCCTAGCCTCGGCGTTTCGGTTGGGATGAGGCCGGAAGTGGGACGGAAACACGAAAGTGCCTTCTGAGCTGGGACGATGAACCTTGTCGAGGGGTTCTGTCGGTCCAGGCGGAAGGCACTTTCTGCGTGCAGGGTATCGGTTCTCGTCCCAAGCTCCATGTCTCCGCTGACGGTTCGGGGGTGGTCGGGCATGCCGGGCACGTTTGGCGGCGGATCTCGCCGAGGCCGCCGGTCTGACCACCGCGGACTCCGCTGCGCTCGGGCCGCTGCGACCGCGCGGCACCGGGCATGATCTGGGCCGAACCGCCACTGATCTCGCGGTGATACTCGCCGACGGCGGTGAGGCGATCGCGGATCTGGCCGCGCTACGGGACCAGGCAGGAGTGTTCGGCCCGGTCGCCTCCGGGCCCACGGCCTGGCGGTTGCTCGCCGACATCGACGAGGCTGCTCTCGCTTCGCTGGGAGCGGCCCGCGCTCCAGCCCGGGAAGTCGCCAGGATGCAGGCCGCCGAGACTGGCGAGGGCATACCTGCTGTTCGGGCCGGCGGATGAGGACGTCATCGCGGTGGTGTGGAAACCGGCTGTAGTCCGACTGGATTGGGTGAGACGACGACTCGCTTCGATGAGAGCTGACAGAACCGTTCGAGAAACGCTGTTCCTGGAGATGCACGAAGCTGGCCCCTGGATCTCGGTGCGCCACAGGCAATCAGCCTGTGGCGCACCACTGCGTTCCGGGGTTTGACCAGTGGGCCCCGGCGCCGGTCTCGACGTTTACGCTCGCTCGTATTCCACGTTGGTGTTCTCGCAGGCGGCAGCGAGTTCGCGGAGGGTGTCGCGTTCTGTGCGGTCGACGGTGAGGGAGCCGACGGTGAGGGAGCACGGAGTTTGGTGCCTACCCAGTCGGCGAGGCAGGTGCATTGGGCGTCGAGGGCCGGCGGCATCCACTGGGCCGGGTCCTGATCGGCCTTGGACCGGTTGGTCTTTGCGGTGACGGCGACCAGGGAGCGTGCGGTGCCGAGGTCGTTGGCGTAGGCCTGGCGCTGCTCGGCGGTCCACTGGGAGGCCCCGGAGTCCCAGGCTTCGGCGAGGGGCACCATGTGGTCGATGTCGAGGCCTGAGGGGCCGTCGACGATGGTGTCGTAGTAGGACAGCCAGGTCCCGCCGGTGAGATTGCAGCGCGCGCCGACGGTTGGCGGGGTGATGGCTTCGGCGATGAGGACTTCGGCCCGGGTGTCGGCGTACACCCGCATGTGGCTCTGGCAAGATTTTCGTAGCCGGAGATCATCCCGGTGCGGCGGTCGGCCGGTCCGTGAGGTGGGCAGCCTCTGACTGTGTTCTGCTGAACTGTCAAAGCTTTTACCGCACTTGGCCGAGGTGCTGGTGGTCTCGGTCGATGTCTCCGGTCCCGTCGTGGTGGTCCAGGCCCGTACCCGCTCCGGTGCTTCAGCGGGGTGTACCGGGTGTGGCACGCCGAGCGACTGGTGTCACAGCGGCTATGTGTGACACCTCTCCGATGTCCCGCTCGGCGGCCGGTCGGTGCGGATCGATGTGAGCGTGCGCCGTCTGTACTGCGAAAACTCATCCTGTCCGAAGGTGACCTTCGCCGAGCAGGTGCCGGGATTGACCGTGCGCTACCAGCGGCGCACTCCGCTGCTGCAGCACGTGGTCGAGGCAGTCGGAGTCCTGCTGGCAGGCCGTGGCGGAGCGAGGATGTTGCGTGTTCTTAACGTCACGCTCTCGCGGTGCACCGTGCTCTCCCAGCTGATGCGGGTGCCGCCGCCGCCCCCGATCACACCGGGGGTGCTGGGGGTGGACGACTTCGCACTGTACGGCGACACCTACGGCACCCTCCTGGTTGATGCCGACACCAGGCTCCCGCTGACGCTCTGGGCAGGGAGGGACGCCGAGCAGCTGAGTCGCTGGCCGCTCCGCGGGCATCCCGGTGTTCAGGTCGTCTGCCGCGACGGCTCGCTCGCCTACCGGCAGGGCATCACCAACGGCGCTCCCGACGCCCTCCAGGTCAGCGACCGCTTCCACCTGTGGCAGGGCCTGTCCCGGTGCGTTCACGAAGTCGCTGCCGCTCACCGCGGCTGCCTGCCCGCAGCCCTCCCCGCCCCCGAACCAGCCGAGCCCGAGCTCCCAGAGAAAGCAATGGCGGGAGCCGGACCAGCGGATACTCCGGCTGCCCGGCATGCCCGGCGGATGTTCGAGGCCGTCCACGCGCTGACCGATGCCGGCCGTTCCCACAGTGCCGCAGCCCGGGAACTCGGCTTGGACCGCCGTACGGTGCGCAAGTACGCCCGGGCCCACACTTGGCACGAGGTGGTCCGCTGACCGCCCCGCCGTCCCTCCGCTCTCGACCCGTACCTCGACTACCTGGGCCAACGCTGGGACGAGGGCGCACACAACGCCACGGTCCTGCACCAGGAACTCCTCACCAAGGGCTACCTGGGCCACTATCAGCGCGTGAAGACGGCCCTCGCGCCTCTGCGCCGCGGCCTGCCCCTGGGCGAACCGCGCGAGCGGCCGCCCTCCCCACGCGAAGCCGCCCGCTGGATCATCACCAATCCCGACCGGCACGGCCCGCAGACTGCAGAACGCCTGCGTCGGCTGCTGGAGCACTGCCCGGAGCTCCACCGCACCCACAAACCGGTACGCCAATTCGCCACCATGCTCGATGCCCGCGACGCCGCACCCCTGTCGGACTGGCTCGACGGGCTTGTCGCCAGCGGACTCCCGCCCCTGGCCGGCATCGCCAAAGGCCTACGCGAAGACCGGCACGCGGTCATCCAGGGGATCGTCACCCCCTACAACTCGGGGGTCAACGAAGGCCGCATCACGGATGTCAAGCTTCAAAAACGTTCGTGGCTAGCCGGCAAGCCCTGCGCGGCCAAGGGCTTGGCCCTGAGGGGGCAAGCGTCCGCCGGTGAGCAGGGTCAGGCCGTCGAGCATTGACGTGAGGCCGATCTTGAACAGTTCGTCCAGGTGCAGGTCGTAGCCGTTGTCGCCGAGGGATTCGATGACCCTGGTGAACGTCGGGTAGTCGCCGGAGGTGACGATCGCTTCAAGGGCGGGCGCCTGGGCGTCGATCCACTGGTCTTCGGACAAGCCCGTGGCGTCCTCGGCCTGGGTTTCGCGTTCCAGGTGGACTGCGATGCCCTGCACGTAGCTGTAGATGAGCACGTTCAGGTTGAGCATGGTCGTCGGGTCGAGTCCGTGCCCGTCAAGGGCGCTGAGCATCCACTCGGAGTAGGTCATCAGGTTGGGCAGCATCAGCGGGCGGGTGAGCGGGCCAATCTGCGCCAGCCAGGGATGTGCGCGGTGCAGCTCCCAGAGTGACCGGGCGCCCAACTCCAGCCGGGCCCGCCAGCGCCGAGGCGGGTCAGGGGGATAAGAGAGTTCGCCGAGGACCGCGTCGGCCATCAGGAGCACAAGGTCGTCTTTGCTGTTCACGTAGCGGTAGGGCGACATGGTGGCAGCACCCAGGCGTGCGGCGATGCCCCGCATGGACAACGCATCCAGTCCTTCTGAGTCGGCGATATCGATGGCGGTGCGCACGATGCGCGCACGGGTCAGTTCGTGTTCGGGCGCGGACGTCGGGCGGGGGCGCTGGCCTCGCGGGGGGCGGCGAGGGGGTGTCACCACGGTGCCGACGCGTGGCTGGGCCTGCACGAAACCCTCCTGGCGCAGGGTGTTCAGTGCCTTCGTCGCGGTGGCCAGCGCCACGTCCCACTCCTTGGCGATCTGGCGCGTCGACGGGACTCGGTCGCCGGGAGCAAGTTCGCCGTCCTCGATGCGTCGCCGGATCTCCGCGACGATGCGCAGGTAGGGCGGAATGAGTTTTGAGGCCACCATGCCCTCCTTCTTCCTGTACTAGGACAGAGGTTACCAGGGAAGATGACACTCACCACCCTCACTGCACTAGGACAGCAGCAGAAAAACAGCACTTGGCGGTGCTGCGCGTACGCCGTACATTCAGGGCGTACACCGTATGAAGAAGGGGATCCCCATGAAGACCGTGCTCGTCTCCGGTGCAAGCGTCGCAGGACTCACACTCGCCTACTGGCTGCACCATCACGGCTATGCGCCGACCGTGGTCGAACGCGCCCCCGGCGTGCGTCCCGGGGGCCAGGCAATTGACGTCCGCGGTGTCGCGCTCGATGTCCTCGACAGGATGCACCTCCTGGAGCAGGCTCAGCAGGCACGGACCCGGATGCGTGGCATGTCGATGCTCGACGGCGACGGAAACGAACTCTGGCGCTCCACCGAGATGACTCTCAGCAGTGGCCGGCTCGACAGCGACGACATCGAGCTGTTGCGCGAGGACCTCACACAATTGCTGTACCGGAAAAGCCATGAGGACGTGGAGTACCTTTTCGACGACTCCATCACCCTCCTCCAAGAGGGCGCGCACGACATACGGGCCAGTTTCGAACGTAGCCAGGACCGCACATTCGATCTCGTGGTCGGTGCGGACGGTCTGCACTCGAAGGTGCGGCAACTCGCCTTCGGCCCGGAGAGAGAGTTCATCCGCCACCTTGGTCCCCACGTGGCCGTCTTCAGCACCGACAACTTCCTGAACCTTGATGACTGGCAGGTATGGCTCCAGGACGGGGCCGCGAGCTACTGCGTCTACCCGGTGCGCAACAACACCGAGATCAGGGCTACTCTCGGCTTCACATCGGAGCCCCTCGACTACGACTACCACGATACCGAGCAGCAGAAGTCGATCCTCGCCGACCGGATGTCACATCTGGGCGGGGAGACCCCGAGCCTGCTGAAGGCCATGTGGGAAGCACCCGATTTCTACTTCGACGCGATGGCTCAGATCCACATGGATCGCTGGTCGGAGGGCAGAGCGGTGCTGGTCGGAGACGCGGGGTACTGCCCGTCTCCGCTGTCCGGCCAGGGCACCAGTCTGGCCCTGGTGGGCGCCTACGTGCTGGCCGACGAACTCCGCAAGGCCGGCGCTGACCACCGCACCGCGCTTACCCGCTACGAGCAACGACTGCGCCCGTTCGTCGAGCGCAATCAGGCACTCGCCACGGAGAACCCCGGGGGGTCGGCTTCCGAGGATTCCCTGGAGCGAGCCAAGACCGCGATCACACTCGACGACTGACATTCAACCCCGCCGAAAATGAGCAGGCAGGCAGGTGCGGCGTGAAGGACGGCGGCGGGTGGCCGGCTTCCTGGTAGCAGGCGCCGAACTTCCGACACTTGCGCCTGCTACGGCAGCTCCCGTACGCGAGACGGCCACCCTTCGGCCGTGACTACGTCATGCGGTCGGAGCCGGCTGGCCGCGAGCGTCGTCGCAGGTCGAGCCCGAAACCGTTGATTTCTCCGCGCCTTCTACCGCAAGGCGTATGCGGACCGGCCGACCGCCGCACCGGGATGGTCTCCGGCTACGAAAATCTTGCCAGAGCCCCGTTCCCGTTCACGTGTAAGCCGACACTGGGTGTTGCAGCCGTCCTTGTCCTCGTCGATCCAGTGCTTGAACTTGGTGCGTTCGTAGCCGTCTCGGCTCTCGGCGCCTGGGGGAGGCCTTCGATGGCGTCGTGGAGGCTGAGTGTCTCTGCGGCGTGGGAGGGCGTGGCGGTGGTCATTGGCGCCAGCGCGAGGTCTGCGGCCGCGAAGGCACGGACAATCGTCTTGATCATGATGTGTGAATGGCGCTGCTGTAGAGGCCGCCGCGGGGAATGAGGGTGGCGGCCACCTGGGGGAGTGACAAGTCATACCGGCCCGCCAAACCACCGTGGGGCACGAACTGCCAAGGCCTTGCCTGCGAAAAAGAGTTCGCCCCTGTCCGGGGCTGTCTCTACGCTCGTCGGAGCGGGGTTGCGCAGTCCCGTAGGTTGCGGAGCCGTGGCAGAGCGGTCTATTGCGATCGTCGTGGGGGAGGCCCTCCTCACGACGACTGACGGGGTTCGGACGGGCCTGTCCCTCCCTGTTCGCGGGTTCGAATCCCGTCGGCACCGCAACCGACCACCACCGTGGAGCCGCGGGTCGGTGGATCGGGCCTCGTCAGGCGAGGCCGTTTCGGCGGCGTTCGCCCTGCAGGCGTACCTCCGGTGGGATCTTGCTTTCCTCTTCCTCGCGCTCCTGCTGAACCATCTCGATGCGGTCTTGCTCTTCTTCCGGATCGGGACGGTGTCCCCCGATCGAGCGGCCGAGGTGGAAGGCTATTTGGCCTGTTTCTGCCATGGGAGGTCTCCTGCCGGGGGCGGCGACACCCCCGACAGGGCGGTGGCGCGGCGGTACGAGGCGGGGGCGGCGTGGCGTACCCGCCAGAAGCACTCATCAATCACGATCTGCGGGTCGGCGGTGCGGGGTACGAAGTCGTATCGCAGCCAGCCGCGGCGGTTTGACCGGCCTTGGACCTCGCGCTGCCCGGCACGGGGCTTTCACTCGTGTTCGCTGAGCAGTCTCTGCGCGAGCAGGAGCGCGAGGGGGCCGCCGGGCAGGAGAAAGCGTCCCTCCGCCGCGGCCGTGATCGCGTCGTTCATTGGCCACCACATGAGCTTGAAATCTTCTTCCGTGTCTGTGAGTTGCTGGGGGCCGAGGGTCAGATCTTCGGCCAGGAACAGGGACAGGCGTGCGGGGTTGTTCAGGGTGATGGCGTAGGTGCCGAGGAGGCGCCAGTTCTCGGCGGTTGCGCCGGCTTCTTCGCGCAGCTCGCGCCGTGCACAGTCTTCCGGCGTCTCCCCGTCTTCCTGGCGTCCTCCGGGGAGGAACAGGTATTCGCCGCCGTGGCTGGGGAACGGCGCGGTCAGGAGGGCGATCTTTCCGTCATGGTCGCGGGCCACGATGACGGAGGCGTCGCGCAGTGCCCCCCTGTTTGGTGAGTCGGTCATGGCGGGGGAGCGTAGCCGCCTACGGCGCGAGCGTGATGGCGAACGGCACGTTCAGCACGGTGGGATGAGCAATGCCACGGCCGTGGTAACCGTCTTCGCCGAAGGCGTCGCCGTGATCGGCACACATGATGATCAGCCATCGCTTTTTGCTGGTGAGGGTGTCAACTAGCCTTCCAAGGTGCTCGTCTGCGTACGCGAGCGCTGCAGCCTGGGAGCGCCAAGAGTCCCCGTTTTCACTGATGTAGTGGCCGTGGGGGACGTGGGTCGCGGAGACGTTGACGAACAAGAACAGCGGCCGGTTGCTGCACTGCTCGGCAACGGTCAGTGCGTGGTCGACCTGGTGGCGTGTGGAGTCGGGTTCCGGGGAGCAGAAATCCGGCTGCCAGTGGTCTTCGTGAAACATGCCGGGGAGCACGGAGCTCAGGGTGGTTTCTCGCGAGAAGTACGTCACCCCACCTATGCACACGGTGCGGTAGCCGTGCTGCGCGAGGCCGGCAAGCAGGTTCGGCGCGTCGAAGACGAACGTCCCGTCATCGACCGCCTTGAACGCGGGCGGCCGGCACTCCCACAGCCGCGGCGGCTGCTGGGGCTGCGGGAGCTTGGGCAGGAAGCCGGAGAAGAACGCCATGTGAGCAGGCAGCGTGAAGGTACCGGGGGTGCGGCGTTCCTCCCACTGTCCGCCCGGCAGGAGCTTGGCGAGACGAGGGGTCTGCCCAGCGTGCAGGGCTGCCCGCGCGACGTCGTACCGGAGGGAGTCGAGAGTGACGAAGAGGATGCTGGTGCCGCTCTGGATGACCTTGGCGGCGTCGATCACGCCGCCCCACCAGGTCCCGGCGTTCAACGACGCGTCCGCGGGCTTGCTCGTTTACGGGGATGGGGATGCGGTCGGCTGCGATCATGTCGCGGATCCGGGCCAGCCCGGTGGCGTCGGTGACCTGCTGGCCTTGTGTGTCGTACAGGTGGATCGTCACGACCTCCCGGCCGGCGTCCTGGACGGTGGCCAGCCGGGCGCCGGGGACCGCGCCGAGCTCCTTCATCGCCCGAAGGAGCTGCTGCTCGTCAGCGGTCCCGAGGTCGGACACCAGGCAGGCCCAGTGCTGGGCGGTCACAGCACCGCGGCAGAAGCGCATGTGAAACTCCGCGGTGGTGGGGTGGCCGTCGTGAGCCACTGCAAGTTGGCGCGTCTTGCTGACCACGATGAAGCAGGCGGCCACCCACCAGGCCACACCTTCGTGGATCTCGCCGGGAAAGGCCCCGGCGATGCGCCCGTCACGGATGACGGCGTCGGTGTCGATGGGGTCATCTCGGCAGGGGTACAGCGCCAATACTCGGGGACGGCCGGCCGCACTGAGAACTGCCAGATCGGCGTGTTCACCGCCTATGCCTCGGCCAG
>NZ_JBEZJZ010000167.1:0-13254 GCF_040651455.1 Streptomyces sp. NPDC048483 | reverse complement strand
AGAGCCGCACCGTGCTGGTGGGCTCGAACCGCTCCAATGTGCCCTCAGGGATATGGATGAAGGACCCGGGACCGCATTCGACCGTCTCGTCGCCAATGTGGTGGCGCAGCGTCCCCTCGATGCCTTGACCTCGTAGAGGCCGTTCAGCATCCAGAATGCCTTCCCGTCACCGCTGTGGCGCACGTAGGCGTTCTTCGCCATGGGGCCGCTCCGGGTGCGTGTGCCCCCAGTGTCAGGAGTCCGGCATGTCGGCCGGACGGGACCTAATCGATGAGAGAGATTGCTGGCCGACGGATTACGAGTCTTGGCCGTCATGGGCAGCCCCATCAGGTCCTTCGCGCTCCAGTTTCCCTGAGAGGTGGTCATCCGTCCGCACGGTAGCTGTCAGCCGCGAAATCCTCGGTCACAGGAAGTGTCCGCTGGCCAGAAATGGTGCCAGGTCCGTCATGCCGCGGACGGCGAGAAACTGGGTGATGAACACTGAAGCCACCGAGGAACAGCAGCAAGACCCGGGAGACCTGGAACGCAGGGAAGGGCGCGCGATGGACATCTCCGTGGAGTGCGACGAGGACCCGGCCGTGCTTGGCCGCCTGATCGAGCGGGCGGCCAGCTCAACGCGTTCGTCGCCGGTCAGCTGCCGCCCCAGGCCCGCGAGCACCAGACGGACGGCTGCCTTGGCCCGTTCCCGGGTGGGGTAGGCGCCTTCGTAGCGGACCTTCTCCAGCATTCTGCTCGAACGTCATCACGGACATGTGCTGGAGCGGTGCACGCCGGTCGGACATCACTGCGGTAGTTGCCTTTCCATCGCCGAGTCGTGGTGCCGGTGCCCGGCAGGCGTGCGGGCACCGGGTGTGGGTGGTCAGGTGGGCTGGGGGCGGCCGAAGAGCAGGTCGTAGCCCGCGGGGAGCTGGAGCAGGATCTGCTGGAGCAGGTCGTTGCCGGCTGCGTCGGCGACCGTGCTGAGGACGGCGCTGACATCCCAGGCCGCGGTCTGTTCGGTGGCCCCCTCTATCCAGGCCGCCGTCGCCCGCACGAACCGTTCGGGTGGGAGTGGTTCGGCGCTCTGCAGCGGGTTGAGCAGGATCAGGGCGAAGTCTTCCGGCAGGCGCGCGGCCAGCTGGGCACGCACCTCGCCCACCAGGTGCGCGCCGAGCAGGCCGAGCACGACGCGGGCCGCACGCTCTGCTTCCTGACGACTCCCGTACTCACCGCGTTCCTTCACATGGTCAAGGAATGCTTCCCATCGCAAGGTCACATCAGCCGCCACCTTTCTTGGTCCAGTGGGTGCGCAGGGCGGGGTGAGGGAGATCCGTGCCCGTCCTGCGCCGCTGATCGGCCCGGGGCGCCGGGTTCAGCCGGAGATCTCCTTGCGGGAGGATTCCCCGCCGATGGTGATCTTGCGGGGCTTGGCGCGCTCGGCAATCGGGATGCGCAGGGTAAGCACCCCGGCGTCGTAGTCGGCCTTGATGTGCTCGGTGTCCAGCATGTCCGCCAGCACGATCTGGCGAGAGAAGACACCCAGCGGCCGCTCCGACAGTTCCATCTGCACATCGTCGGCCTTCGCCACGGGCCGGCGTTCGGCCTTGACGGTCAGCATGTTCCGTTCGACATCGATGTCGATCGCCTCCGCGCTGACACCGGGAAGGTCGAAGGCCACCACGTACTGGTCACCCTCGCGGTAGGCGTCCATCGCCATCGCGGACGGCCGCGACCAGGTGCCCGGGCCCATCAGCTGCTGAGTCAGCCGGTCGAGTTCGCGGAAGGGGTCGGTGCGCATCAACATCGCGAAACACCTCCAGAAGGTTCGGGCAGTACCTGCCAATGCGCTTCACTGAAACCGTTGTAACATGTCATCCAATGGATGACAAACATGGTGTCGTCGAAAGGATGACAACTCGGAAGGAGGTGCCCATGGCAGCAGCCGACCAGCCGGCTTCTTCCCGCGCCGACGCCCAGAGCCCGGCATCATTTCTCGCCGCCGCGGCGGCCCTGGAAGCCATCAACGACGCCCTACGCGCCGCCCAGCACGAAGCCCCCAGCGCCTCCGCCGCCGGGGGCGCCCGCCCGGAACAGAGCCTGGCCTCCCTCCTGCTGCTGCGGCAGGTTCGCGAGCAGCTCGCCGGATGGGAAACCGGCCTGATCGAAACCGCCCGCCACGCAGGCGCCAGCTGGGCCGACCTCGCCCACCCCCTCGGCGTCGCCAGCCGCCAGGCCGCCGAACGCCGCTACCTGCGCAACCGCCCCGGGCCCGCCGGAACCACCGGCGAACAACGCGTCCAGGCCACCCGCGAAGCCCGCGCCGCCGACCGCACCATCGCCACCTGGGCGCGCCGCAACGCCGCCGACCTGCGCCGCATCGCCGGACAGATCACCGCCCTCACCGACCTCCCGACCGCCGCCCGCCTCCCGCTCAGCCAACTCGACGCGGCCCTCGCCCATGACGACCCCGCCGCCCTCATCTACCCCCTGAACGCCATCCGCCCCCACCTGACAACCGCCCACCGGGACCTCGCCGCCCGCCTCGACACCCTCACGAACTCCGCCACCGCCCCGCCCACCGACTGACCAACGCACAGCGACATGCACGTAGTCGAACCTCACGCAGCAGCCCCACACTGGGCCTGGCGGGCGCACTCGCGCCCGCCTCCGGCCCGCCCATACCCACCGCATGGCCGCGCGCTGCGCGAAGGACAAACTCGCGCAGTGACGCGACCTCGCCCTCACACCCGCCGCGCCCACCCGGACTCTCCCGCGGCCCCGCAGAACCCCTCAGCGGTCACGGGACGGCGTGACGGCCCTCTGGGGCTAGCTAGCTACTTGCCCCTGAAGAAGTCGGGTTTGGCGCTGGGCTGTCATTTGGGGGTAGCTGGTGTGTGCCGCCCCTGGCCGCGACAGTGGAGGCGGGTCGTTGCGGCCGGAGGTGGTGGCGGTGTTGCGTGTCGCGGGAGTGCAGGACGCCTGGTGGGAGGTGCTGCCAGAGCACGCGCGGCAGTTACCCGCCGAGCTGGCCCGGGTGGATGCCTTCTTCGACGACGAGCGATTTATTGCCCTGTGGCGGGCGGTGTTCACCGAGCAGCTGGGGCGGCCATCGGTGCCGGTGAAGACGCTGCTGCGGCTGCTGTACCTCAAGCACCGCTACCAGCTGGGTTACGAGAGCCTGGGCCGTGAGGTCGCAGACTCGTTGAGCTGGCGTCGGTTCTGCCGCATCCCGCTGGCCTCCCGGGTGCCGCACCCGACCACCTTGGTCAAACTGGTGCGCCGCGGCGGCGCGCAGACCGTGGAACAGCTCAACGCCGCGCTGCTGGGCAAGCTGGTCGAGGACAAGCTGCTGCGGTGTCGCAAGCTGCGCATCGACACCACCGTGATGGAAGCCGACATCGACCACCCCCCGGACGCCGACCTGCTGGAGCAGGGGGGTGCGCAAGCTGGGCGGCTGGTGCGTCGGATCAAGGCCGCGGGCGCAGCCGGGCGCACCCGGTTCCGTGATCGCAGCCGATCAGCAGGGCGCCGCTTGAAGGAGATCTCACGCACGCTGCGGCGGCGTACCGGCCAGGCACCGGGGGAGATCGACCGGCTGACCGGCGAAATCGCCACCCTGGCCCGCGCGACCTTGCGGGACGTTGCTGCGGTGGAGCGCAACGCCCGACGCGCGCTGGGCAAACAGCCCTCGGGGAGGCTGACGCACCTGGTCGGTGAGCTGGCCGAGACCGCGGCGGGCACCCGCCGGCTGCTGGAGCAGACCGCTGTGCGGCTTGCGGGGATCCGCACGATCCCCGACCGGCTGGTGCCGTCAGCCGATCCCGATGCCCGATGCCCGACCGATCCGCAAGGGCAAGCCCCAGCACCCCAGGCTGATCGGCCCACATCTCGGGGGTCGGAGAGCTCAGATTGTGGCGGCTCGACCTCGCAGGGATCATCGAAGGCATGGACAGGAACATGTCCGTCGGGCCCGGGGAGCGGCTGCTGGAGGAACTGGTCAGAGCAGCCCAGCTGGCATCACCTGCGGAACTGCCCGTGGCCCTGAACCGGTATGCCGAGGCCATGGGTCTGGGCAGGGCCGTTATCTATCTGGTCGACATCCAGCAAAGACTGCTGGTGCCGCTTGTCGAAGGCGAGCCGGAACTGGAGCTCGACACTTCGCTGGCCGGATGGGCCTACCGCACCGACTCTCTCCGAGCGGAAGAAGACCCCTCCGGCGGGCTGAACGTATGGCTGCCCCTGGCCGACGGAGCGGAGCGGCTGGGCGTCGTGGAGCTGAACATGAGCACCCTGGACGGGCTCACGCTACGGCGCTGTCGAACGACGGCGCTGCTCCTCGCACTGATCATCACATCCAAGCGCACCTACAGCGACACCATCGCGCAGCGCATGCGTACCAGGCCGATGCACCTGCCCACGGAGATGGTGAGGGCTTTTCTCCCTCCCCGGTCGATCGGCACCGGGCGGGTTGTTTCGACGGCAGTTCTGGAGCCTGCGTACGAACTGGGCGGCGATGCTTTCGACCATGCGTTCACCGAGGACGTTCTGCACGCCACAATCCTTGACGGCATGGGGCACAATCTGGCGTCCGGACTTGCCACCTCTGTCGCCATGGCAGGCTGCCGTAACGCCCGGCGCAGCGGGGCAGACCTCAACGAACTCGCGGGCACCGTGGACGAGACACTGGCGAAGTGGCTTCCGGAGCAGTTCTGCACGGGTGTCTTCACCCAGTTGCACATGCCCACCGGTGCGCTGCGATGGTGCAACTGCGGCCACCCGCCTCCGCTGCTCATCCGTCGCCACCGCCTGCTCCATAAGGCCTTGGAGCGGCCACCTGAGCCTCCTTTGGGACTGCCCGCCAGTCTCGCCGGCACCGCCCGTCAGGTGCACGACGTCAGCCTCGAACCCGGTGACCGGATACTGCTCTACTCAGACGGCGTCGTGGAGTCACGCGATGAGGCAGGCGAAGAGTTCGGCCTGGAGCGCTTCACCGACTACATCATCCGGTCGACCGCAGCGGGGCAGAGCGCCCCGGAAGTGCTGCGCCTGCTCATCCATGCCATCCTCGAGCATCGGCACAACAAACTCAGCGACGACGCCACGATTTTGATGTTCGAGTGGCAGCCCCCTGATCCGTGACCGCATGAGCCGGACGGCGCAGCCGTGGCGCCGGTACTCCGAAGACGCAGGCGCTGACGTCGGTGGATGCCGCGCGTAGCTCAGTTGGCTTTATCGAGCATTAGTGACGTCACTTGTCGACGGGTTTGGGAGGCGCCCCGATTCACGGGCGGGTGATGTTGATGAGTTTGGGAGGCATGGCGGTTCTTGCCAGGGCAGCATCGGGATGCTCTTGGTGAAAGGGGCTGGTCATGCCTCAGATGTCGAAGGTCGAGCTGTACGCGGCGATCCGGCATGACCATCGCGGCGGCATGTCGATGCGGGACCGACTACTTGATCAAGCCCACGAGCACGGAGACTCTGATGTCTTCGGCGAAGTGCTTGTCCGGTGGAAGTGACTGCCGGATGCGGTCTGCGAACGCCGGACGGGCGTCCGCTCCGGGCAGCTCATCTGCGGGGATAGCAGAGTAGACCCCGCCGATGAGCTCCTCGAAGCTCAGCTCATCGCTGTATTCGATCACCATCTCGCGCACATCTTCGAAGCCGGCGGCCTCCAGTGCCTGCGCATAGCGGAGTCGGTCCGAGGCACCGGTGCCGCAGGACGCCTGCAACTTCGTGCCGAAATAGCGTTCCAAGCAGGCGCGCAGTGAGCGTGACCAATCGCTGTCCTGCAACCACAGGGGCATCCCGTTCGAGACGACCGCGACACCTCCGCCGGAGCGGAACAGCGGCGACAGTCCACGGAAGAGCTCCTCGTGTCGCATCCAGTGAAGTGCCTGTCCGATGACCGCCATCGCCAGCGACCGCTGCCCCATCAGCTCGCAGAGCGCAGGGACGTCGGTGTCGGCACCGAGGACCCATGTCGCATTGCGCACGTCATGTCTCGCGGCTGTGTCCCTGGCGAGCCGAAGCATGTCCGGCTCGGGATCCATGCCGATGACCGAACCGACCCGCGAGGCGAGCGGGACGGTCAGCTGACCGGTCCCGCACCCGAGATCGAGCACGATGTCGTCCGTGGTCAGTGCGAAGGCCGTTTGCAACGCGTCGAGAGCCTGAGGCGGATAACCACGCCGGAACTTCGCGTAGTACTCGGCAACGTCACCGCTGAACCCGACATTCATGGCGACCACCTTGCCCAAGCGCGGGCCCGGGAGACAGGTTCCCGACGCACAGATCGCTACCGGCTGAAAACCAGGACTGGACCGCGGGGTCCCCGACACAGCCGCCGTCTGCCAGCTCCAAGCGCCGTCGAGACTCATCGACATCTCAGCGTCTCAAGATCAAGAAGTGCCGCCCAGACCCATCAACAAACGCTGTCCGAAGCAATCAACGAAGCCAGAAGGCATTCGTCATCCTGGACGGCACGCTGCTATCCATCGACCGCATCGCCGCCGACCGCCCGTACTGCTCCGGAAAGCACAAGCGTCACGGCATGAATGTCCAGGTCATCGCCGATCGCTTCGGACGCCTGCTCTGGTCCTCACCCGCTCTGCGCGGATCACGAGGTCGCGTACCGTCGCGGACCAGTACGTGCCCGAGTAGTGCTGTTGACCCTTGTACCAGCGGAACGTCCGTCATGGTTCTGCCTGCCGCAGCAGATCAAGCGGCTCCGATGCCCACTCAAGATCCTCCGAGACGGACAGGTCAGGGCGTCGGACAGTCACGTGTACCGATTTAAGTAGATCGACGTCCGTCGTCGACCCTCACTTCGCATTCCCAGGGCAGCCCATGCGGCCGCAGGATGCCGCTGGAATGCCCCGGCTATCACTCGTCATGACAGCTGGAGCAGCCCGGTACACGACGTGAGGAAGTTCCTGCCCCCGCGAGCTCACCCGGCGCGCCGCTCCTGGCGTGCCGCGCCGCGAACTGTCCCCGACGGTTGTGCGGTGCGGTTCGGCCAGGCACCGATGGTGCCCGGCCTGTGCCTGCGGAGCCTGGGCGGCCGAGGAGGTCGACGCATTTCCGGTCGAATACGGACGAGCGCCGATGCTGAATATCTCATGCCGCAACTACAGAAATGGCCACTGGTGCGGTAAGGTTTTTTTACGCTCTCGAAAGCGTCGGGATCATGTGCCGCGTATGTCCGCCAGTACCGTGCTACCGTTGATCTCAGTTGCAGTTGTGGTTCCCAAGACTTCAAGCGTGCTCGCTGTCGTACATGGCGGAGCGCTTTCGTATTTCCGGTGTTTATTTCCGGACGGGCAATCAACGCAGCGATACGGAGTTCGCACGGTGTGGGCTCCGGGCACTGCCCCGAAGGAGATATGACATGGCTACTGGCACCGTGAAGTGGTTCAACGCGGAAAAGGGTTTCGGCTTCATCGAGCAGGACGGTGGCGGCGCCGACGTCTTCGCCCACTACTCGAACATCGCCGCCCAGGGCTTCCGCGAGCTGCAGGAAGGCCAGAAGGTGAAGTTCGACGTCACGCAGGGCCAGAAGGGCCCGCAGGCCGAGAACATCGTTCCCGCCTGACGCGTTACACCGTAGCTGGGGCCCGCACCTTGGGTGCGGGCCCCAGCTCGTTGCTTTTCGGTGTTTCCCGTGTGCCCCACAACGGCCGCACACGCGGCGTGCGGGCAGCCAGTTCGACTTCCCGACCGCTATGACACGGCGGGCAATCCGCCCGAATCGCAATCCGGCAATTGTTTCGCTCTCCTTTGCGGCGTTGCCGGTCCCGCTTCGGCGTGCAGGGTCGACATATTTCCGCCCCGCTTCGTTTCATCTCATTTCATCGGTTCGTTCTTGCGATTCTTTGTGTGCGGCTCATTGCCGCCGGGAATTCCTCGACGTACCGCATCGAGGAAGGTTCTCCATGAACCGCACAGCTCGCACGAATGACCGCTACTCCCGCTCTGCCGGCTCGTCCGGCTCAGGCCGCGGCGGCTACCGCTCCGGCGGGCCGAACCGCTCGGGCACGGGTCGTTCCGGGGGCCCCGGACGGCGTCCCGCGACACTGCAGGGAGAGTTCGCCCTGCCCGTCACCCACACTCCCGCCCTGCCCCCGGCCGAGACTTTCGCCGAGCTGGACATGCCGTCGGCGCTGCTGGCGGCCCTCAGCGCGGAAGGCATGTCCGCCCCGTTCCCCATCCAGGCCGCCACGCTGCCGAACTCGCTGGCCGGGCGCGATGTTCTCGGCCGCGGACGCACCGGATCGGGCAAGACGCTGGCCTTCGGTCTGGCCCTGCTGGCCCGTACCGCCGGGCAGCGCGCCGAGCCCTGCCAGCCGCTGGCACTGGTCCTGGTCCCCACCCGGGAACTGGCCCAGCAGGTCACCGACGCCCTCACCCCCTACGCCCGGTCGCTCAAGCTGCGGCTGGCCACCGTCGTCGGCGGAATGTCGATCGGCCGCCAGTCCAGCGCACTGCGCGGCGGGGTCGAGGTGGTCGTCGCCACGCCGGGACGGCTCAAGGACCTCATCGAGCGCGGTGACTGCCGGCTGAACCAGGTCGGCATCACCGTGCTGGACGAGGCCGACCAGATGGCCGACATGGGCTTCATGCCCCAGGTCACCGCGCTGCTCGACCAGGTTCGGCCCGAGGGGCAGCGGATGCTCTTCTCGGCCACCCTGGACCGCAACGTCGACCTCCTGGTCCGGCGCTACCTGACGGACCCGGTGGTCCACTCCGTCGATCCTTCGGCGGGCGCGGTCACGACGATGGAGCACCACGTGCTGCACGTCCACGGCGCCGACAAGCACGCCACCACCACCGAGATCGCCGCCCGCGAAGGTCGGTCGATCATGTTCCTGGACACCAAGCACGCCGTGGACAACCTCACCAAGCACCTGCTGAACAGCGGTGTCCGCGCCGCGGCCCTGCACGGTGGCAAGTCCCAGCCCCAGCGCACCCGCACCCTGGCCCAGTTCAAGACCGGCCATGTCACCGTCCTGGTGGCCACCAACGTCGCCGCCCGCGGCATCCACGTCGACAACCTCGATCTCGTCGTCAACGTCGACCCGCCCAGTGACCACAAGGACTACCTGCACCGCGGTGGCCGTACCGCGCGCGCCGGCGAGTCCGGCAGCGTCGTCACTCTCGTCCTGCCGAATCAGCGCCGCACCATGAACCGCCTGATGGCGGACGCGGGCATCACTCCGCAGACCACCCAGGTCCGTTCCGGCGAGGCCGAACTGAGCCGCATCACCGGTGCCCAGGCACCCTCCGGCACCCCGGTCACCATCGCCGCACCAGTCGTCGAACGTGCCAAGCGCAGCGGCTCCTCCACACGCGGCCGCCGCAGCCGCCCCGCCCAGGCCCGCCGTGCCGCCGGATCAGCCCGAACCGCGACACCGACTGCGCGGCAGACCTCCTCGGCCCCGGCCGCCTAGGCCGGTCCCGGACGATCACGCTCAGCTCGTGGGATCACCATCGTCACGGAGGCTTTCGTTGATGCTGCAGAGCTACCCCCAGGCGGACTGCTCCGGCAAGGCAGCCGGCGACGTCATGTCGTCGCCGGGACCACAGGTCGGCGACGACATGATCGTCGACCTGGCCCTGTCCGTCCTCATCGGGGCCCGTGCCGACCATCTCCTCGTCCGTGACGAGGACGGGCGGTGTACGGGCCTGATCACCCGTTCCCAGATGACAGCCCACCACCAAGGCCCCTGGTACACCGAGGAGACCCGGTTGCGGGACCTCATCTACGACCGTGGGCCCTTCACTTCGCCCGTGATGTCTGCACACGACGCGGAACGCGCCATGCGCCAACGCGCGCTGCGGGCCTCACCCGTGATCGGTGAGGACGGGCACGCCCTGGGCGTCGTCGTCCTCACCCGTTGATCCCTCTCCGTCCGGGCCGGCGATCCGTTTCCGGCTTCTCTTCGACCTTGTAGAGGCACTATGCGCGTCGTCATCGCCCGCTTCCCTTTCGACCTGCTCAAGACACAGGTGCAGGATGCGATGAAGGGCATCAAAGCCGAACCCGTCACGGGTGAGTCCGTGCTCATCGGTCGCCGCCATTACCCCGTCAAGCAGGTCGGGGAGATCATCACCCGGCAGGATCGCCGTGACTTCTCCGCCGGTGAAGTGACCCGAGCCCTGAGCCGCCTCGGCTTCGTGTGCCGCCCGGCTGCCGCGCTGGTGCCACCGACCGGTCTCACACCACTGGAGACGGCGTCGGCCTTGCTGGGGCACCGGCCCGAGCCTGACCGGACCGCTGTGGGCAAAGAATCCGCCCCGCAGCGGCCAACTCAGCGGTCGGAATAGCGCAAGGCTCCTGCTGTCCGGGCGCCGGCATCCCCCATGGCGACGCGGTACATACCGCCCGTCTCGGGAAGGCCGGGACTTCCCTGCAGGGTCCGCGTGGCATGGAAATGCAGGTACGTAGGAGGCTCGTTCCGGTTAGGCAAGTGAGGTGCCACGTCGGCCGGTGAGAAGAGAGCGGAAAACGGCTCCAGCCGTTCCGACTCCTTCAGTACCTCGGCTACAAGTTGCCGCCACTGCCTCGGGGCCAGCCGACCGGTGATGACTGCGCCCGGGACGACCACGGTGAGAGACATCTGATTGCCCTGCTCCGACTCCACCCTGCTGGCGATGTTGGACAGTCGATGCCCGGCAATGCAGGCCCGGCGGTCCGAGGCTGACCTCCCCAAACACTGTTGGGGGAGACTCCTGGCGTGGCTACCTGGTTGTCAGCGAGGCCCAACAGTCAGAAGGAGGACGGAAGCTGTGTCCCGCGACGCTGCCGAATCCGGAAGTGTGCCCCTTGCTCCGGTGAGGGGAGAAGGTGCTCCAGCCGGCCAACCCCGCGGAGCACACCGTGACAGTGCCGGGGAGGGCCCTCACCCGGCTGCCGCTCTGGTGGAGCGGGCGGCCGACCTGGTGGAGCCGATGAAGCCGAAGCTTCGTGGCTGGCTCCACGCCGCAACGGTCCCCGCCGCGCTGATTGCAGGCGTCGTCCTCATCCGCCTGGCCCGGACCCCGCAGGCTGCCCTGGCCTGCACCGTGTACTCCGTCACCGCCTTGCTGCTGTTCGGGACGAGCGCCATCTACCACCGCGGCACCTGGGGGTCGCTCGGCGAGGCCGTTCTGCGTCGTCTCGACCACGCCAATATTTTCCTCATCATCGCCGGCACCTGCACCCCCCTGGCCGTGCTCCTCCTCCCTTCGGCCCAGCGGCCCGTCCTGCTGTGGATCGTGTGGACGGGGGCGCTGGTCGGCATCGCCTTCCGCGCCTTCTGGGTCGGAGCTCCCCGCTGGCTGTATACCCCCTGCTACCTGGCCCTGGGCTGGGCACCGGTGCGCTACCTGCCCGACTTCCTGCACACCGGCGGAGCGGCCGTACTCGCGCTGATCGTGACCGGCGGTCTCCTCTACAGCGTGGGCGCGGTGGTCTACGCCCTCCAGCGCCCCAACCCCTCACCTCGCTGGTTCGGCTTCCACGAGGTCTTCCACGCCCTGACCGTGGCAGGCTTCACCGCGCACTACATCGCCATCTCCCTCGCCGTCTGCTGAACACAGCGGTGTGCCGGCTCATGGGCCTCGTCCGTCCAATGTCCTTATAGCCCGCCCGGCCCCGATGAATGAGAGGCGCGGAACCTCGGACGCTGCCGCGAGATCAGGGGACACCTCGACCGCGGTGCTCAGCCCGGTTGGCGTCAGGCTGATGGCGAAGAGCTCCGGCGGCGATATCGACGGAGCTCGTCTGCGTGGCTGCTGTGGGTCAGGCTGTCCGACGCCGACTGAACGTCCCCGAGGCGCGGCGGCCGTGCGCGGGCGCGGAAACGGAGTTCAGACGTCGGTCTTGAGGCGGGGCTCGGAGGGTGCGGTGCGCAGTTCTTCGTTGATGCGCTGAGCTTCGTCGAGCTGGTCTTCGAGGATGACTATGCGGCAGGCGGCGTCGACGGGGGTTCCCTGGTCGACGAGTTCGCGGGCGCGTGCGGCGATACGCAGCTGGTAGCGGGAGTAGCGGCGGTGGCCGCCCTCGGAGCGCAAAGGCGTGATCAGCTGGGCCTCACCGAGGGCCCGCAGGAAGGCGGGGGTGGTGCCGAGCATTTCGGCGGCTCGCCCCATGGCGTATGCGGGGTAGTCCTCGTCATCGAGACGGTCGTGAGAGATTTCTGCGGTCATTTGCACGCGAGAAAACCGCGAGGGATCTATCGTCAAGGTATGAGCGTGTTCATCAAGCTGGTGGAGAACCGGCCCCCCAAGGAATACGCGGAGCCGGCGGCTGCAGATATCTCCTACGACGACATCACCGAAGGTGAGTCGGCCGCCACGTACGAGTACGACCTGCTTCCGAGCGGCGCATTGCGGATCCTCAAGGTGACCAAAGGCGAAGCCGCTGTCGTCGATTCGATCTACGCTCCGGGACTCTGGTTCCGTGTCCAGGGGCATTGGCGCGGTAATACGGAATAGCAAGCACTCTGCCGGTGGCCGGGCCCTGCCGGCTGCTGAGCCCGGCCGTCGGTGCTTGAGGTCCGAGCAGAATGTGCTCATGCTTCGCGTCAGCCCACGGAATCACGTCGGAAACTACCTGCAGGTGTACCGTGGATTGTGGGTTGCGCACTCTCACGTGTTGCGCCTGAAAGGACGGCCCCGGCGGTTTCACCGGGGCCGTTTCGAGGATCACGCCGAGCGTGCCGGCGCGGTCACACGGGCGCCATGGCCGCCCTCGGAGTCCCAGACCGCCTCTCGGGCCTGGTCGGCTTGTGTCACGATCCGTTGGAATTCGGCCCTCTCCAGCAGATCACTCGCTGTGTGGCTGCGCAGCGGACCGGTAGCCGCGGTCATCAGCCAGGCGGCGATGGCCGGATCCGTCTGCGGCGGAATCACCAGCAGGTCCCAGCGGCCGACGGTGTAGGAGAGCAGCAACAGCTTGTGGGGGTCTTGCTCGGCCTTGAACCAGCCGACCCTCACCACGTGCCCCTCAACGGGCACCTTCCGTGGGATGACCGGCCACAGGGTCGGGTTCACCGTGACATGGGTGATGCGCCCCCAAAGGGGATCCAGCACCGCTGTCAACGCAGGAAGTTCCGCCGCCAGGTCGCGGGAGCGGGGCCACCAGGCACCGTCCAGAAGAGCACCAGGGCTGTCGGTTGAGGCGAGCGCGAGACGCGGCGGCCGCGGACCAGCGCACGCACCAACTCCGGGACCGGCTACGGCCGAACATCCCGCGCCAGCGGGCGTCCGGCGACGCGGCGTGAGGGCGGACGCCGG
>NZ_JBEZJZ010000166.1:0-14021 GCF_040651455.1 Streptomyces sp. NPDC048483 | reverse complement strand
TCAACGTCCTGTGGGCCCTGTTGCGCGACGGACGGTGCTACGAACCCATACCTCCTGTCACGAACGCCGCTTGACAAAAAGATTAGGAATCGTAGGCGGTCAGTGCGCGCATGGCTGGCTGGCCGCGCATGAACCTGGCTCCACTCATCAGGCCCCCTTGGAATCGATCATCCAGGGAACCGGGAGGCGCTCTACCGGCGGACCGCCGAGATCAGTCCGCCGGACCGCTCCTCGCGCTGCGGCGGGGTGCTGATCGGACGGCCGTAGGCGGTAGCGCGCTCGCGCAGGGTGTGGCTGTCGGCCTCCCAGCCGTGCCCGGCCAGCCAGCCCACCGGGTCGTCGGGCATCTCCGAGACCCACATGGACGCCGCCGATCCCGGCGCGGCGTCCGCGCCGAAGCGCTCGATCACGCCGCGCGAGCCCAACGCCAGCCCCATCCGACTGCCTGCCGCCGACTGCGTGCTGATCCGGGCCATCAGTAGCTCCACCGCATCCTCGGGCAGATAGATCAGTAGTCCTTCGGCGATCCACGCGGTCGGCACGGCCGGGTCGTGCCCTGCGGCGGCCAGCGCGCCCGGCCAGTCCTCACGCAGATCCACGGCGACGGTGATCCGCTCGCAGCGTGCGACGGCCCGCTCCTGGCGCAGCACCGAAGCCTTGAAGTCCAGTGGCGCGGCGGTGTCGACCTCGAACAGCCGGGTGCCCTCGGGCCAGTCCATCCGGAAGGCCCGGCTGTCCATGCCGGCGCCGAGCAGCACGACCTGCCGGACCCCGGACGCGGAGGCCTGCTGCAACAGGTCGTCGAGGAACTTCGTCCTGATGACGATGGAGTACGACACGGCCAGCCGGCGGCGTCGCGCGGCCTCGTCATCGGGCAGCGGCGGCGAGGAGGGCCACAGGCCGCCGGCGGTGGCGAAGGCCTGTGCCAGCAGGTCGCGGAACAGCGCGTTCTCCCGCTCGGTCTCCAGCGCCCGCACCCTGGCCACCCCCACCGCCGTGGCCCACACTCCCGACGGCTGCACCCGCTCCTGTTCATCAGTCACCGCGCCGGCCTAGCTAGATGATCGATTCCAAGGGGCCTGATGAGGGGAGCCAGGTTCATGCGCGGCCAGCCAGTCATGTGCGCACTGACCGCCTACGACCACGAAAAACCACCATCAGGCGAAGATCAACAGTCACCCTGTGTACGCGACCACACGAAGTGGACCAGAGCCCCCGGCCATGTCTCCCCTCCTCGCGACGGCCATCTCGACGGCGCCGCGAAGGCCGCCGCAACCACGCTGCGCAGGGCGATGCCGTTCATCCGCCCGATCGTCCGGTACACCGATCACACCGACCGTGTTCCGTCGCAGGACTGCTGCCGCGCCTTCGCCGGGGCAGGCGAAGCGGTCCTGGTCGCGGGTGCCCAGCCCTCACCACACCGGCGCGAAGCCGGCTTTCGGCAGATCGGGGCGGAGTTTTCCCCTGAGCTGTTCAAACGCCGTAGGAGCTGGTTGGCGTGGCAGGAAGTCCCTGATCCGCTGAGCGCAGTCCACGGCGCCGGCCGTGGTCGTATCGCACTCGATGTCGTACAGGCCGTGAGCGTGAACTTGCTCGAATTGGCGGGCCGCGAGGCCCGCGGGGCGGTCGCCACGCTCCCGTTCGCGCCGTTCCAGCGCCTGGAGCGAACAGCGCACACCGACCAGGACAACGTCCCCGGGAACGAACAACCCGAGGCAGTCCAGAAGGCGCCACCGCTCGCTCAGCACATGGTCCACCACCACGTTGTTGCCACTCTCGGCCATACCGGCGACCGCTCGATGGAACCCCATCCAGGTGCGACGAAGAACGTGGCTCAGCTCGTCCGGGCCGACCTCACGGCGGGACCGCATGGAGTGGAAGGCGTCCACGGGCATGTGGAAGTACGGCACGTCCAGGATCTTGAGCAGTTCCTTGGCGATACTCGACTTCCCTGAGCTGGACGTACCGTTCAAGAAGATGATCCGTCCCCGCCGATCCGTAGGACATGCGGCGTCCCACCTGGCCGGCTCGGACACGTTGTCACCAACTCCGGACATCTGGGCTCCTTCGCCGTTGACGAGGTTGCGTCATCACCATGGTCCTACAGCGCGATCCACCACAGCCGGGCAGGTCTCGCGCCTGGCAAGGGCGAGCCTTCGTCCAACTGCCGGTCGGCAGTGGCGTGGTCGCGCGTTTTTGGTGCCGAAACGACCTCGGCCTGCGCGAAGACCGGGATGCCAGAGCCGGCGCCGACCACGCCTACCTGTTCACCGGCCGGCTCGGTCGCGGAGGGCAACGACTTCGCCACCTCGGCGAACTTCGGCGGCGGGGTCCGCGGTGACGTCTCCAGCCGCCCGGCGTGCAGCGAAGCCGCCTCCCTCTGGCAGCGCGGAACGTGCGCGCCAGCCACTCGGCTTGGCGATCACCGTAGCCGGAGCCGGGCGGCTTGGGTCCGGCCTCGCCCTACTGGAAGTCGGTGTCCGAGGTGCCGGTCGGGAGTCTTTTGAGGGCGTGCAGCGGCAGGCGAGTGGGGGGTACACGGGGTGCCCGTCCTGAAGCCCTGCACCCCGCGCGTAGCAGCGCAGCTCGGCGGCGAAGGTGACGACCCGTACGAGATGCCCCGTAGGAGATGGCCCGTAGGAGATGGCCCGTAGGAGATGGCCGGTGCGAAGCGCCTTCCCGGCCGCCGAGGTGCTCGTCTGCGGCCGTCGCGCGCATTCCCCGTGCGGGCCTCGGGCTCTGCGGCCATGTGGCACCACGAGCGCCACGGCGGCGCCACCGGAGTATGCGTGGCGCCATCATGGCACCACGCCCGCGCGCCGAGCCCGGCCCCCGAGGCACTCCCGCTGGGCAGTCGCCCGCACCGAGGCCGTCGCACCCGTCAAAACTGCAGGTCAGAGGGCAGGCGTCAACACCCGCAGCCCTTCGGCCGAGCATCCGGCACTCACCGTCACGCCTCGCCCCCACACCCCGCCATCCCCCACTCCCAGCCCGTAAGCCCTCCCGCCGCGAACACTCGCATACGCCCTTCGAGTGCATCCCACTCCATCATGGCGCCATTCATGCGCCATTGAGACTTGCCATGGCGCCACAGTGGTGCCACTATGGGGCCATGGACCTCACGCCCTACGTCGACAACCTCCGTCACGAACTCGCGGTCGCCGCGGACGCGGGCGGCAAAGAAGCCCGTGCCCTGGCCGAGCGGCTCACTGCGCCGCTCGAATCGGCGGCCCGGCTCACCTTGCTGAACGCGCTGTCGGTTGCCGTGGACGAGATCACCCGCGAGCTGGCGCCCGGCTCGGTCGACGTACGGCTGCGGGGGCTTGACCCCGAGTTCGTGGTGACGGCACCGCTGGGGCAGGGTGCCTACGAGGAGGGTGAGGGCGCACCGAGCGAGGTGCGGGCGCCCCTGCCGCCCGTTGCGCCGGAAGGCGATGAGGGCGGTACGGCGCGGATCAACTTCCGCCTGCCCGCCCACCTCAAGACCCGGGTCGAGGACGCCGCCGGACAGGAAGGCCTCTCGGTCAACGCCTGGCTGGTACGGGCCGCCGCCGGCGCCCTGGAGCAGCCCGGCGAGCGAGCCCGGCCGACCGGCCGCCGCCCCAAGGGGCAGCAGGGCTTCACGGGCTGGGTTCGTTAGCCCGGCGCTCCTCCCCCGCTCACGCGCCCACCTGCTTACTCGCACTTACTCATCTACCGACTCACTCGGTTACCGACCTACTCGGTTGCCGACTTGCTCACGCACCCGCCTGACCAGCGGGAATGCACACCACAGCCAAGAGGACGGGACAGCCATGCCAAATTTCGACACTCCGGACCCGATCTCCGTCACCCTCGAATTCGACATCGGCTCCGCCCGGATCATCGCGGGCAAGCGCACCGACACGGTCGTCGAGGTGCTGCCGAGCAATGACGCCGATGACGCCGACGTACGGGCCGCGGAGCAGACCAAAGTCACCTTCACGGGCGGGAAGTTGCTGGTCAAGGGGCTCAAGCGCCGCTCCCTGTTCGGCAAGAGCGGCTCGGTCGAGGTGACCGTCGAGCTGCCCACCGACTCGGATGTCCTGGGCGTCTCGCCGATGGCGGACCTCATCTGCGAAGGCCGCTTCGGGGAGTGCCGACTCAAGACGTCGCTCGGCACCATCCGGGTCGACGAGGCGGGAGCCGTGAACCTGCGGACCGGCCACGGCGCCATCAGCGTGGACCGCGTGACGGGAGATGCCGAGATCACCGGGGCGGGCCAGATCGACATCGGCGAGATCGCGGGCAACGCGGTGGTCAAGAACCTCAACGGCGAGTCCGTGATCGGCGAGATCGGCGGCGGACTGAAGGTGAACGCGTCCAACGGACACATCTCCGTGGACGTCGCGCATGCCTCGGTCGAGGCCAAGTGCGCCAACGGCTCCATCCGGATCGGCGAAGTGGAGTGCGGCAAGGTCACGCTCCAGGCCGCCGCCGGCGACATCGAGGTCGGCGTGCGGGAGCCCACCGCCGCCTGGCTCGACGTGCACACCCGCGTCGGCAAGGTGCGCAATTCCATCGAGCCCTCCGAGGGGCCCGGCGATTCCGGCAGCACCGTCGAGGTGCACGCCCGTACCGGCGTCGGCAACATCGTCATCCGCCGCCCCTGACCACGTGACCGGCGGATCCCGACCACGTGACCCGCCGCTCCGGCCATCCATGACAACAGAACAAGGACGGGTCTGTCATGCCCATGACTTCCACGACGGCTACGGCCACACCGGCGACCACGACCACGACAGCCGGCTCACCGGCGATCACCGTCACCGGGCTCTCCAAGTCCTACGGCGACAAGGTGGTGCTCGACGGCATCGACCTGCACATCCCCGAAGGCACGATCTACGCGTTGCTCGGGCCCAATGGCGCCGGCAAGACCACCACCGTGCAGATCCTCTCCACCCTCATCCCCGCCGACTCCGGCCAGGCCCTGCTCGCCGGCCACGATCTGGTCCGCGAGGCCGGTGCCGTACGCGCCGCGATCGGCGTCACCGGCCAGTTCGCTGCAGTGGACAACCTGCTCACCGCCGAGGAGAACCTGCTCCTCATGGCGGACCTGCTCCATCTGGCCCGCCGCGAAGGCAGGCGACGCGCCGCCGAGCTGCTGCGCCGCTTCGAGCTGACGGAGGCGGCCAAGAAGCCCGTCTCGACCTTCTCGGGCGGTATGCGGCGCAAGCTCGACCTCGCGATGACCCTGGTCGGCAGACCGCGCATCATCTTCCTCGACGAGCCGACCACCGGACTCGACCCGCGCAGCCGCCGCACCATGTGGGAGATCATCCATAGCCTCGTCGCCGACGGCGTCACCATCTTCCTGACCACGCAGTACCTGGAGGAGGCCGACCAACTCGCCGACCGTATCGCCGTGTTGGACCACGGGAAGCTGGTCGCCGAGGGCACCGCGGAAGAGCTCAAGCGCCTGATCCCCGGTGGCCACATCCGCCTCCGGTTCCTCGACCCGGACCGGCTCGAATCGGCCGCCGCCCTCTTCGGTTCCGCGGCGTACGACAGCGAGGCCCTCACCCTGCACATCCCCAGCGACGGCGGCATCCCCGCCCTGCGCGCCGTCCTCGACGGCCTGGACGACGCGTCGATCGAGGCCGAGGCACTCACGGTGCACACCCCCGATCTCGACGATGTCTTCCTCACCCTCACCGGACAGCCGAAGCCGTCCGGCGACGCGATCAACTCCCCTAAGGAGAACGCCCGATGAGCACCATGTCCTACGCCGCCAGAGACTCGATGACGATGCTGCGGCGCAACCTGAAGCACGCGCTGCGCTATCCCTCGATGACGGTCTCGGTCGTCGCGATGCCCCTCGTGATGCTGCTGCTGTTCAACTACGTCTTCGGCGGCGCCCTGGGGAGCGGTATCGGCGGGATGCCCACCGGCGGCGGCGAGTACATCGACTACGTCGCGCCCGGCATCATCCTGATGGCCGCCACCTCCGGAGCGCTGTCCACGGCCATCAGCATCTGCTCCGACATGACCGAGGGCATCGTCAACCGGTTCCGCACCATGTCGATCTCCCGCGCCGCGTTCTTGACCGGACATGTCGTCGGCAGCGTCATCCAGACGCTGCTCAGCATCACGCTCGTTGTCGGCGTCGCCCTCCTGATGGGCTTCCGGCCCAACGCCACCCCTGTGGAGTGGCTCGCGATCGTCGGTGTCCTCGTCCTGCTCATCGTGGCGCTCACCTGGCTGGCGGCCGCGATGGGCCTGGTGGCCAAGAACGTCGAAACCGCCAGCAACATGCCCATGCCGCTGACGTTCCTGCCCTTCCTCGGCAGCGCCATCGTCCCGCCGGAGTCGATGCCCACCGGGCTGCGCTGGTTCGCCGAGTACCAGCCCTTCACCCCCGTCATCGAGACACTGCGCGGCCTGCTGATGGGGACCGGGATCGGCACCAGCGGGCCGATCGCACTCGCCTGGTGCCTCGGCCTCACCCTGGCCGGCTACCTGTGGGCCCGTACGGCCTTCAACCGCGGCATCAAGCGCTGAGCCGGCACACCGGCGGCCAGGCCACGGGCGGCCAGGCCACGGGCGGCCAGGCCACGGGCGGCCGCGCCACCGGCAGCCGTACCACCAACGGCCACGACAGCGGCCAGTTCACCGCACCTCACGTTGCACCGGAGGACACCATGCAGCACGAACCGTCGACACCCTCGACCGAGCAGACCGCCCAGGACGCAGCGCCGGTAACAACCCTGCCGACGACCCGTCACACGGGCTGCCCCTTCGATCCGCCCGCCGAACTGGCACAGCTGCGCGAGGAGCAGCCGCTGCGCCGGATGGACTACCCCGACGGGCACCAGGGCTGGCTGGCCACCGGGCACTCCGTGGTCCGCGCGATATTGGCCGACCCCCGGTTCAGCTCGCGGTACGAGCTGATTCACGTGCCGTTCCCAGGCTGGCCCACGGAAGTTCCGCCGGCGCCGACCGGCGACATGAGCGGCATCGACGCACCCGAGCACACCCGCTACCGGCGGCTGCTCATGGGCAAGTTCACCGTCCGCCGGATGCGTGAACTGACCGCACGCGTCGAGGAGATCACCACCGAGCACCTCGACGCCATGGAGCGCCAGGGTGGCCCGGTGGACCTGGTGACGGCTTTCGCCCAGCCCGTCCCCGCGCTGATGATCTGCGAACTCCTGGGTGTGCCCACCGCCGACCGGGACGTCTTCCAGCGCCATACGGCCACGGTGACCGACCAGAGCACCTCCATGGAGGATCAGGTGGCCGCCTACACCGCGATCCAGGAGATCATTCACGGGTTGGTACTGGCCAAGCGCGCCGAGCCCACCGACGACCTGCTCAGCGACCTGGCACAGGACGGCGGACTCAGCGATGAGGAGCTTGCCGGTGTCGGAACCTTCCTGCTGGGCGCCGGCCTCGACACCACCGCCAACATGCTCGCGCTCGGCACCTTCGCGCTGCTGAGCAACCCGGACCAGCTCGCCGCCCTGCGCAACGATCCGGGCCTCGCCGACCAGGCCGTCGAGGAGCTGATGCGCTATCTGACCATCGCCGACCCCGGGATCCGGGCGGCGCTGGAAGATGTAGAGGTGGACGGTCACCTGATCAGGGCCGGCGAGACGGTCACCCTCTCGCTCCAGGCCGCCAACCGTGACCCGCAGCGGTTCCCCGCCCCCGACACTCTCGACGTGCACCGGAAGGCCACCGGGCAGCTGAGCTTCGGACATGGCGCGCACCAGTGCCTGGGGCAGCAGCTGGCGCGCGTCGAGATGCGTGTCGCCTTCCCCGCACTCCTCACCCGGTTCCCGACGCTGCGCCTGGCCGTCGCGCCCGAGGACGTGCCGCTGCGGACCCGGTCGAACATCTACGGCGTGCACCAGCTTCCGGTCACTTGGGACCAGGAGGCGGGCCGGTGAAACTCAGCGTCGACCGCGAGCGCTGCTGCGGCGCAGGGATGTGCGCACTGACCGCTCCCGAGGTGTTCGATCAGGACAGCGAGGACGGCCGGGTGCTGTTAATCGCCCCGCAGCCGCCACAGCAGCACCATGCGGCCGTCCGCGAGGCGGCCGGGCTGTGTCCCGCGGGGGCAATCGCCCTCGTCGAGCAGCAATAGATCAGGGAGAGGGAGCAGGGAGAGAGAAGAGAGACAGGGTTCTCGTTGCCGTACAGCCGCCCGCCGCTTGCCGGTTGGGCGGCTGTACGTCTGGGCGGTAGGGGGCCCGCGGCCGTGACAACCCGGGCCCTCCGCGGAACCGCCAGATCGCGTCGGCGACCTCGGCGACGGCATCGGGGCCGACGGCGCCCCTTCCGAAGACGTGCAACCGCCAACCGCCAGCTCCTGGACAGCCGTTGCCCACCTCTGCAAATATATTCGGCATGACACATATCAATGCATCATCGGTGCGAGCACCAGCATCGGCATCTGCACCAGCCCCCGGAGAGCCGGAGCCCCTGGCATGGCCCACCGGATTCCATGCCTACACCGGGCACGGCGGTCTGCGCGACCACGGTGACGACGTATCCATCGTGGCGTCGGACCGTCCCTCCGCCAGCGCCGCCATGTTCACCAAGAGCCTCTTCGCGGGGCCGGCCGTGATCCTCAGCCGGGCGCATGCCGCAGGGCGGAATCTGCGGGCCGTGACCACGCTGGCGCAGAACGCGAATGTCGCCACTGGGCGGCAGGGCGAGGCGAACGCCGCCGAGGTGGTCGGCCGGGTCGCCGGGATTCTGGGTGTCGCGGAGGACGAGGTGCTCATCGGGTCCACCGGCGTCATCGGACGCCCCCTGCCGATGGACGCCCTCCGTACGCACTTCGACGGGACGGCCGAGCGCGGCCCGGAGGCATTCGGGGCCGGGCCGCTGGACGTGGCGCGCGCGATGATGACCACCGATACCCGCCCGAAAACCGCTGTCCGTACCGTCGGAGCGGCCCGGATCGTCGGCATCGCGAAGGGCGTCGGGATGCTGGAGCCGGATATGGCCACGATGCTGGCGTATCTCTTCACCGACGCCGAGATTTCGGCATCGGACCTGGACAGTGCGCTGCGGACGGCCGTCGACCGGACGTTCAACTGCCTGAGCGTCGACACCGACACCTCCACTTCCGACACGGTGGCGGTGATCGCCAACGGCGCGGCCGGGCCGGTCGACCCGTCGGAATTCTCCGCGGCCCTCGCCGAGCTGTGCCTGGACCTGACCACGCAGCTCGCGCGCGACGGGGAGGGCGCCACAAAGCTCCTGCGCGTCACCGTCGCCGGGGCGCACGATCAGGCGCAGGCCCGGCGCATCGCCAAGAGCGTGGTGAATTCTCCGCTGGTCAAGACGGCGGTCCATGGAGCCGATCCCAACTGGGGACGGGTCGTGATGGCCATCGGCAAGAACACCGACGACGGTGCCATCACGCCGGAGCGCGTCACGGTCGCGTTCGGCGATGTCGAGGTGTACCCGGAAGAACCCGCACCGGACACCCTCGCCAAGCTCACCGACATCATGCGGCAGCCCGAGGTCGACATCACCGTCACGCTCGGCCTCGGTCGCGCCGAGGCGACGGTCTACGGCTGCGACCTGTCCGCCGGCTACATCCGGATCAATGCGGACTACACGACATGACCGGCCCGAAACACGTACCGGGACGGCGTACGGCTGCCTCCCCGGGCCCTTCGGCGGCCTGGCGTTCCCGTGACAGCCGTCCGGCCGGCAGCGGCCGTCAGGCTCGCCGTGGCAGGTACATGGCCGTCCTGGCTTGACGAAAGGGCCATGTCCGATCTTGACTGCCGGGGTCCCCCCCACGGGTTCTGTCCCCCGAACAAAGGTCTAAGGTCTCGCGAACATGACGGTTCACGCCTCCGCCGCCACTGAAGTCGGGCAGTTCCTGCTCGGCGACTCGTTTCCTTGCCTGGCAGGCCGCTCGGCGTGGCGACAGGGTGGGATCACCCATCACCACTACACGTGGTTCGGAGATGACGGGTCGGCCGAGCAGATGGCCGCTGACCTGCAGGCCTACGTCGAGGCGGTGGACTGGGACGCCAAGCCCTTCACCAGCTTCGTGGCCACCTTCTCGGGTCCCCTGATGCTGTCGGAGATCGAGTTCGAGCGGCTGATGTGGGAGCAGCTGCAGGCCGTGCACGATCACGACAGCCGGACGCACGCCTGGGCCGACGGCTACGACCACGACGCGTCGTCCGGCGCCTTCGCGTACAGCGTCGCCGGGCATCCGTTCTTTGTGATCGGCCTGCACGAGACGCACAGCCGGATCGGCCGCCGCCCGCCGTTCCCGATGCTGGCGTTCAATTCCCACGCCCAGTTCGACCGGATCAAGGCCGCCGGGCTGTGGGACCGGCTGCAGGAGAAGATACGCAAGCAGGACATCGAGCTGCAGGGCAATATCAACCCCAATCTCGTGGAGTACGAGAAACTCTCCGAGGCCCGGCGTTACTCGGGCCGCCGCAAGCCGGCCGACTGGGAGTGCCCTTTCTCCGCCCGGGTCTGAGACCGGCGGCAGCGACGGGGCCGGCTCCTCGCCGGCCCCTACCTTCAGGTGATGGGTAGGGCCCCTTCCGGCCCCGTTCAATTTCCGGCCATGCTCTCCGCGCACCCTGACGGAAGGAGATGTTCCGCTTGGTGACACCGCCGTGCCGGCCCGCCCGCACGGCACGGAGGGCCTCATGGCCGGTAGCGAAACCACCACCAACCGTCGTCGATTCCTCTTCACTTCCGGCGCCGCATGCGCCGGGGTGGGCGCCACATGGGCGCTCCCCGGTCAGCGCCGCAGCAGCGCCGCCGCGGACACCCCGCCCGTGCACGCCACCCCCGCCCCGCCGCCCCCGGCCCGCCCGGCCGCCGGCCGCGCGGCACCGTACGGGACCACGACCCTCGAGACGACCGCGCGCCTCGCCCGCGGCAGCGGCTACCGGCGCATCGTCCCGGGCCCCGGCTGGCCGGTGGTCGTCCGGGACGCGCTCGCGGCCGCCCGGCCCGGACGCCAGGACCGGCGCACCGCTCTGGCCTGTTTCGTCCAGTTCACCGATCTGCATGTGGCGGACGTGCAGAGCCCGCTGCGTACGGAATTCCTGCGGGCCCGGTCGGCGGGGTCGTGGCGGGCGCAGGAGGCGCTGTCGGTAGCGGGCTCGGTCTCGCTGGTGGAGCAGGTCAATGCCCTCGCCCACGGGCCCCACACGGGCCGCCCGCCGGCGTTCGTCATGTCCACGGGGGACAACATCGACAACCACTCGGCGATGGAGCTGGAGTGGTTTCTCACCCTCATGAGCGGCGGCCGGATCACGCCCAACACCGGCGACCCGGCCTCGTACGAAGGCGTGCAGAACTCCGGCCTGGCGCTGTACTGGCACCCGGACGGCAGCCTGCGCGACCAGGACACGCGGCGCGGCCTGCCGCAGATACCCGGCTATCTGGACGCCGCACTGCGCCCGGTGGTCAGCCCCGGACTGCGTATTCCCTGGTACTCGACGCCCGGCAACCACGACGACCTGCCCGGCGGCTGTCTGTCACCGCAGGACCCCGTGCTGCGGGACTACGTGACCGGGGCGCGCAAGCTGTTCTCCGTACCGGATACGGAGGTGGCCGCCCTCGCCCGCGTGCTGAAGAGCGGCGGCGACCCCAAGAGCACCGTGCTCAAGGAGATTCTGCGCCAAAACGCCCGCCGAGCGCGGACCGTGACCCCCGACGAGCGCCGGCGCATGGTCGCACCGGACGAGTATCTGCGCGCGCACCTGGACCCGGCCGTCGCCGGAGCGGGACCCGTCGGGCACGGGTACACCGAGAACCACCTGGACGGCGAGCGGATGTACTACGCGTTCCCCGTCGCGGACGGCGTCCTCGGCATCAGCATCGACACCACCTACCGCAGCGGTCACTTCGAAGGGTCGCTGGGGAGCGAGCAACTCGCCTGGCTGGAGCGGACGTTGGCGGCGCACAGTGCCCGCTTCTACGACGCGGACGGGCGGCCGGTGCGCAATACCGGGGCCGACGATGCGCACATCCTGGTCTTCAGCCACCACCACAGCCCCAGCATGACGCGGCGCCCGGACGCGGCACGCACGGAGGAGCGGCGGCACGACGGCGAGGAACTCATCGCGCTGCTCGGCCGGTTCCCGAACGTGGTCGCCTGGATCAACGGCCACAGTCACATCAACCAGATCACGCCTCACCCCCACCCCACGGCCGCCCGTTCCTTCTGGGAGGTCAACACCGCCTCCCACGTGGACTATCCGCAGCACGCCCGCCTCATCGAACTCGCCGACAACCACGACGGCACCCTGTCCCTGTTCGCCACCCTCATCGAATCCGCCGCCCCGCACCGCACGGACTTCGACGACCTGTCGGCCGTGGGCCTCGCCTCCCTCTACCGCGAGGTGGCGTACAACGCTCCCGGGCTCGTGGCCGCCGGTTTGCCGGGCGGTGTGCACGAGGAGATGGCGGGCCGCGCGGTGGACCGGAACGTGGAGCTGGTGGTGCGGCGGGCGTGAGGAGGTGCGCGCGGCCGAACAGCGGGTATCACCCGGGGTAATCCGCCTTTGCGCCCCCTGGGAGCTGCTCATGAAGCACACCCATCCCCTGCCCGGCGACATCGGACTCACCCAAATCTCCGGCGTGACCGGTCAGTTGATCCGCCTCGGACAGTGGATCAACAAGGACGGCTTCGCCGACTACCAACACGTCTTCCTGGTCCTGCCCGACGAACAGCTGCTGGAGGCCGTGCCGGGCGGGGCCCGCATCAGCTCCCTCTCCGGCTACACCGGCACCGATGTGCTCTACGTCTGTCCGAAACGCCTCACCTGGCAGCAGCGCACCGCCATCTGCGAAGCGTCCACCCGGTACATCGGGGTGCCCTACAGCTTCCTCGACTACGCCGCGATCGCCGCGCACCGCTTCCGTCTGCCCCTCCCCGGACTGCGCCGCTACGTGGCCAGCACCCGCCACATGATCTGCTCCCAGCTCGTCGACCAGTGCTACCTGGACGCCGGGGTGCACCTCTTCGCCGATGGCCGCTGGCCCGGCTATGTGACACCGATGGCGCTGTACAACCTGCTGGCCCGCTGACCGCGAAGGGCCTGGTTCCGCCCGGTGGCCTCCCGCCACCGGGCGCTCGGTCTCAGGTGCCGGGCTTGCGGCCAAAGACGTGGACGTCGTCACCGTTCCTGAGCAGGGACCAGTACTTCTTGGCGTCCTTGCTGCGCATATTGACGCAGCCGTGCGAGCCGGGGGCCGACCAGACGCTGCCGCTGATGGAGTGGAACGCCTGGCCACCGTCGAAGAACTGGCTGTACGGCATGGGCACGTCGTAGAGCGTCGACACATGGTGCAGATGGCGCCAGTAGATCCTCTTGGCGCCCGTACGGGTCTCGAAACCGTTGCGGCCGGTACGGATCGGCACCGGGCCGAACACCAGCTTCGATCCGTCCTGGATCCAGCTGATCTGGCGGGTCAGGTCGACGCAGGCTATTCGCCCTTTGTTCCGGGGGCACTTGCGGGCCTTGTTGGGCTGGTGCCCGGCCGCCTTCTGCCGGGCGACGACGCGCATGACGCCCCAGGTGATGGGCCCGGCGTAGCCGATGTTCGGGGTGATGCCGTGGCTGGTCTGGAAGGCGCGGATCGCGCGGCAGTCGGACGGTGTCTGCCGGCCGTCCGCCCGGAGCCCGAGGAACTTCTCGGCCTGCTTCTGATACGGACCGCGGTACGCGGTGCACGGGGAGGCGGCGGCGGCCGGGGCGGGCGAGCTGAAGGCCACCGTCAGCGGCACGGTCAGCGCCGCCAGGGCGAGCGCCGCGCCCGCTCTGCGGCCCGTGCGGGGCCGCCGCAGGCGTAGGTTCAGTAGTCGTTTCATACCGGGTAGGACTATGTGCCCCTGCCGCCGGTTGCATGCGCAGGTCAGCCGAAATATCGGGTACGCCGGATTACGGCCAACGGGCCGTGTGGGGGGGGCCGCGCGGGGGGCCCCACGGCCGGGGTGGGGCAGGAACAAAAAAATAGATGAACAAAAAGAAAAGAAAAAAAAAAAATAAACGATA